>CAZKOQ010000010.1:0-24252 GCA_964554425.1 uncultured Pirellulales bacterium
TTCAGTTCAGATGCGAATAGAAACGCATTTTCATTTTGAAGGTAGTATAGAGGTTTCTTGCCTGCTCTATCCCTGGCTAAAAATATTTCTTTCTTGATTGGGTCGTATATTGCAAATGCGAACATCCCATTGAAATGTCGCAGACATTCGTTGCCCCATTCCTGATAAGCGTTGATGATAACTTCGGTGTCGGTATTACTTTTGAAAATGTAACCTTTCTCTTTGAGTGTCTTTCGAATCTCAAGATAGTTGTATATTTCGCCGTTAAAAGTAATCCACATGGTTCCATTAGCATTTTGCATCGGCTGATGTCCCGCTTCTGAAAGGTCGATTATCGAAAGTCGCCGATGTGCCAAAGCAACATCGTATAGTTTGGAATGCGACTGTTTGCCGGAAAGCTCGCCGGTAGTTTTGAATTCTACAATTTCAGCATTGCGTGTGCTGTTGAATAATACTGCTCCTTTATCATCCGGACCTCTGTAGGTAAAACTATCACGCATCCTTATCAGGCGTTCCGGCTCAACGCTTGAACCATCGGTTTTTATAATGCCGCATATACCGCACACTATTCTTGAAGCACTCCTAATGCTTTTAATATTTTTTCGAATCTTTTTTCCCACGTGTGGTCTTTTTCCGCCCGCCGTCTTCCTGCTGCTCCGATGGCCTCAGCTTCATTGGGGTGGTCGAGATAATATGCTGCTTTCTCAGCGCATTCTTCTGAAGTGCGATAGGTCACAATCTCTTTGCCGATGTCAAAAAGGTCGTATAAATCGGGATTGTCGTGGGTCAGGTATAAGCTGCCGGACATAGGTCCGTCGAAATCTCTCATTTTTAAGCTGTAGAAGTCGGTGCAGTAACCGATAGTAGCTACGCCCAAGATAATCCGAGAGCGGGCAAAAAGCTCTGGCATTTTCTGCACATCTATCCTTCCATCTGGCCAACCGTTGCCATAGCAGATAGGGTTTATACCGCGTCTTCTGACGGCCTCAATAATCTTTGTGCGGATGCCATAATTGGCCCCGACAAAAGTCAGGTCATAAAGTTTTGGGCCGGGAAAAGGTTTATACAATTGTGGGTCAGATGCCTCAGGCAGATAAACCGCGGGGCAGCCTTCAACCTGGTACCATAGGCAACATTCTTTAGCAGCAGTGCAGGCAAGGTTAATGGAGCCGATAAGCCCGGAGGTTCCCAACCACTTGCCGTTGGTCTTTGTACCGCGGAAGGTATGACGGTCGTCCATTGAAATATTGACGACCGGAATACCCATACTACGGACTTTCTGCAAAGCTATTGGATCCATGCTAAATGCCCACATTTGACCGATGACAACGTGGAGAGGCCCTGAGTCTAAAGTGGTTTTTATTATCTCGAGTAGGCGATTTCCATTAAATTCTCCGGTGTTCTTTGCGATGTCAGGGTGCAATTGTCCATAAGTACCTGGTTTGTGCTGAAAGAGGATGACTTCGCCAAATTTTTGCAACCCTTGTATGATTCCCCCCCAGTCCTGCATGGAGTCGGTCCCTACATAGAGCATTCTTAGTTTGCCTTTAGGTGCCGGTGTGGGATTAATGTTGCGTTCTTTCAAAAAGGCCGCTACTTGCTTGGGCACATCAGTTTCGTTATAGGTGATTCCTTTTTGGTCAGCGATTTTCTTGTAGTATCGGCACAAAGAAGAATAGCGATATTTACAGGAAGTTGCTTTAACAGTTGCATTGATGCGGTAAAAGAAAGGGAATTGTTTGAGCTTGTTCGACAGTTTGTTCACTTTCTTAATTGGTTTCATAAAATAACCAGCGGCAGGATGCCGACAGGTATGTCTCTCATACAAATGTTATTGCATTCACAAGGGGGCGTACCTGCATGGCACAGGCAAGGAGAGCAATAAACAGATGCATAAATTGTTTTATGACGGGATTTCCATTAAAGATTATATGCCGCCATTCAAATCTTATAAATCAAATAGATTACAGCACCCAAAACCGCGATGACAATAACTATGCAGATGTACCGCTTGGGCCTGCCATAGTAGTAGCCAATGCCGCAGACCGACAGCCAAAAAGGTAGAATCATAGGACGATAACGTGGCTCGATTATTCCGTAAACAGAAAAACCCATAAGAGCAATAAACAAAGCAAAAGTAAGGGGGAATGTAATCCACAACCGGCGATTTGATCGATAAGTATCGAAAAAAGCGGAAGATAATAAAGGTATGCTTATAACAAAAAGCCACGATGTTATTTTGGGGAACAATTGCTCAAGTTCTGGCGATACATAATTTGAATTGATTATATTGCCCAGTATTTTGTCGAAATGCAGTCTCCATAAAGGCATTGGCGCAATCATCATAAAAATACCTTTGATGGGCGCCGCTACCGGCACTAAACAAAAAGGCAAGGATTCAATAATCGCACACCAGGAATCTGGTGCGTAATATAGATCTTCTCTAATTCTCGAGCTTGGATCGGTCAAAATTGATAGCAAATGCCTCCAATTCAGTTGCGAAGCTCCTGTTTTTTGTAATACATAATCGGTTATTAGCTGACCCATTAAAAGAATTGTGCAAGCAATAATGAGAGCTGCTATTTTCCTTTTCCTGCCGCCACTTTTCCAAAACCAGATGAATGCCACAAAAACAACCAAAACCGCTGCGGGAGCACGAACGGCAAGTCCCATTGCAAGTACCGGTGCCAACAACACCAGTGTGGGTAAAATTCGCCCTTTCGCCATATTTTTAGCGATTACCCAAATTCCTAATGCCACTATAAAGGCGCAGAGAGGTTCTTTAGAAACATTTGCAAAGTGAATAAGAAAATCAGGCAGTATCATCCCGAAGCGCAGCCACTGCCACCGCTGTGGATTTCCCTCAGTTTGTCTCATTATAGAGGCGAACAAAACCCACGTGATAAATGAAAGCGCCCCATTGAAAAGTGTTACATAAAACTTACTAACACCAAATACCCAATATATAAAACCAGCGTACCAGATTGTCCCTGTGTAGTTCTGGAAAGTTACCTCTGCAGGGTCCATTCCTGAATCGGCAAGAATTACAGAATAATAGTCAAATCTGATTGGATCAAAGTAATCTCCATCAGCTCTGGGGACAGAACCCTTCAACCAGATAAAATTACAAACAACAAGCAAAAGAAGGCTTTGTATAAAATACATCCTTATCCACTTGGTCGGATTAATGATTGTTCCGGACCTGGTGGCTTTCATTAGCACGATAGCAACAGCGGCGTATGCCGACCAGGAAACTAATAATGTATTGAATTTGGAAGGTTCCTCATTTGTCCATATTAATGCTACAAAAGTACTATATAAAAGACCCTCAACAAACCATTGTTTGGCGTAACGCGAAAAAACACATCTGATTTTTTGCATGCGAATGTTAGGGAATTCAAGTTCTTGATACTTGTTAATATTCATTATGACTTAATGCCGGTTCCTACTAATTCTTCAGCCAAACCTAGTTTAGCGGCAAGCCAACCTACGGGATAGCCCACAAAATCAAGCCAAAACGGATAGTCAAAACCGGAGGCAAGTTGCTTTTTATTTTTCCACTGCACGAAACTCAAGGGTAGCCAGGAGGTAGGATAATAGCCATAGATATGAATATCTTTAAAGCCCGCATCTTCCGTTAGCCACTTTAAGGAATTCCGTGTAAAAAGTGAGAGGTGAAATGGTATCCAGGAAGAGATGGAACCGCCTTTCATAATCCGCATACTCAGACTTCTGCCATGGGGCACATAAATTAAAAGTTGCCCCCTTTTTCGTAGAAGCCGATGACATTTCTCCACTACCTCTGTTGGGTTAGGTACATGTTCTAACGCATTATCAATTCTAATGTAGTCAAAGAAATCGGTAGGGAGGTTGGTGTTTTGTAATTCGCCTTGAATAAAATGTCCCTGAGGCAACAGATTCTGACAAACTTTTATTGTATCTACGCCTACATCCACCCCCCAGATATCATAGCCGCGTTCTGCGAACTCATAAAGTTTAGTTCCGTTACCACAACCGAGGTCTAAAAGTCTTTTACTTCTTCGAGGCACGGATTCTAATGGCCAGGAATGGGGACGAAAACGGACTTTGCGCAAGAGCGATTTCCACTTGGGTATGGGTTGTTCAATCTGTTTGCGCAGCGTTGCGGCATCTATTCGACCGGCATTAGCGGTTATACCAGAATCCAGTGCAGAATAAAACCTGACAATCTCTTCCCAATTTGGTCTTTCTCGTAAATAAACTAAAGAACACCTCTGACATTGAACATAGATACCGGAACAATTAATTTTGTCCCGGCGGTTGTGGTCTTGAAAAAGGTGTCTTTGGTCTGAACCATTACAAACTGGGCGTGAATAGAGTTGGTATTCGAATTTATTCATAAAACCACCCTATACGACGTCTTTACCGTTTGGATATAGTAAAGGTTTAGAAGTTCAGATTGAGTCTTGATTACTTCAGATAACAACTTACTCACTCGCAGCTTTATGTGCTAACTCCACGAAAATCTTTCCATAATCCATTTCTAATAAATTTCGGATTTTATCTTGCCCTTTTTTGCTCATTTTTTCGCAAAGGCATTTGTCCTGAGCAACCTTAATTATGGCGTTAGAGATATCCTCGATACTATAAGGGTCAACCAGTATCCCTGCATCACCTACTTGTTCCGGATACCCGCTTATGTTAGAAACAATTACCGGGCAGTTAAGCGCCATTGCTTCATAGACCGGAATACTCGTGGGTCCAAGCAAGGTGGGAAAAATTAGAGCAAGAGCTCCCTGAAATAAAGCAGCCATATCTTCATCGGGAACAAATCCTAATACATATACGCGGTTTGCCAGGCCATTGCGAGTGATTTCATCTTTTGCTGACGAAAACTCATTTTTTCCAAGGAAGCCGGTTAGAACAAGCTTTAGGTCAAATCCCCGGTTCACTACCAGCTTAAGAGCAGCTAACACTCTTTCTGTATTTTTATAACTTCCCCATCTTCCTGGAAGGAATAGGTATCTTTGATGGATTTGGTATTTATCTAAAACTTCGCGCACCTTGCTTTCAGGTTGAAGAAAAAGATAGGAAGGCGGCCTGAAGGGAAGAACTTCTATGTTCTCAAAAGGAACTTTATAATGTTTTGATAGGAGGTGTCGTCCGTGTTCGGAGTCGGCCAGAATAATCCTGGCGTGACGAACGATGCAGCGTATCAGCAAATCCAGCTTAAATCTTGAATGCCAGGACATTGTTTGGGGCGCCTCTCTCGGTGCGCAATCATGAATGGCTGCCACAGCGGGAGTATTGGCAATAAAACTTGCTGTTCCCCAATATGGATGAAAAATAACATCACAATCGTGCTTATCCAGCTCTGCGTAGCAACCCATCGCCAACGAGTGCAAAATATTGACACCTGCCCCATACAACAGCCGTGCTAAACGTAGTAATATCGACCAGTTGTCTGCGGAATGTCCGACATATACGTATTTAATCCCTGAAAACTTAAAATCCGGCTCATCCATCAACTCTGGGTTATCATAGAATATAACCAAGTGGTTAGGGTTCATAGCGTTTTTAAGGGCGTGTAATATGTTCATAGCATATTGAAAGTTACCGCCCGAGCTCTTCCTTATTCCTATTAGGGATAGGCCAATATTTATCTTTTGGGTATTCAAAGACACGGTTATAATGTGTTCACTTTCCGTGCATTATATATATTTGACAAAACACTTACATGATTCGCAGCATATCGATTCTGTTTGTCTACGGAGGATGAAGACTATACCTTATAGCCAATTGCACCTCTTAACGTGACTCTGCAAATTTGCATCCACTATTAGCTTTAACTCGTAGAGACAAATTGCCTTGTAATAGTATGCAACAATCTTGTGCTTGACACGCTTCCCGTATGGCAAGTGACATAAGATATGGTGACCGAGATAGAAAAACGATGAAACGCCTGCGCTCCTGAGAAGTTTTCCGATAGCTACAGAGTCTTTGCCGTAATGGTGCTTCGAAAAAGATGTCTCCACCCCGGCCTTAAATGCACGTTCCCGAAAATATTCGACAGTAAGCCGCTCTTTTGGTATGAAATGCCAAACGACTGCTGCTGGATTATAAATGACTTTTCCGCCGGCAGCACGCACCTTTCGCAAGAGTCCTATTTCGCCATCTCCCCGACACCACCACATTTTTCTGTTACCAAAACTATCGGGGTTAAAACCACCAACTTCAAAGAGTAGCTTCTTGCGTATGGAGAAGTTACAACCGTATATCCACTGGACTTCCTTCGGACCGTCATTGTCATCCAATATACTCAGAAAACTCTTAGGGAATATGTTTGTCCATTCAGGAGGAGCTACTTCCCACGCAGGAAGAATCTTACCCCCAACACAGCCAACCTCTGGATCTGAGTATGGCTTCAAAATCTCAGTTAAAAAGTTCGCATCACATGTAACATCGTCGTCTGCATAAACAAGAATATCTCCTTTTGCAGCCCGAGCTCCTGCATGGCGTGCATTGTGCAGACCGCTACGCGGTTCGTGGATATAACACATTAAGGGTTGTACAGAGTCACATAGCGATGCTAATTCAGGCGTGGGAATAGTAGTGTTGTCCACAACTATGATCTCATATTCGTCGGCAGGGAAGTTCTGGGTCCGCACGTTTTTCAATGCATCGAGCAGAAAAGCAGGTCGCTGGTAGGTGGGAATAATAATCGAAGCCTTCATCTAAAAACGTGTCCAGTAAATATTTTGAAATGCGTAACCTTTTTGGCTCTGCTGGGGCAGGATGATTTCCTTGACTACTCGTTGGACACCCTCTGCCCAGGCATAATCGTGCATTACGACCGTCCCTCCTGGTTTCAGATGTGGTAGCCACGCCAACATATCTGCTCGACACCCTTCATAGGAGTGATCCCCATCCACAAATAACAGGTCTATCTTCTCCGTGAATGTCTTTGACACATCTACTGATAATCCACAGTGGGGAACAATCAGCGATGAATAAGGCCGTGTGTTTTCCTGAAACGCAGTCCAAGTATTCCTCAGTCCTTCACTCATGCCCTGGTTTTGCCAGGTGTCGATGCAGTGAACTTTGGCTTCCCCCCCGATCTCGGTAGCTGCGGCTGCGAGAAAACATGCGCTTGCCCCCAGATAGCTGCCTATCTCTAACAGAACTGCACCAGGCGGCTGCTGTAGTCCAAGCCGGTAGAGCAAGAGTCGTTCCTGCGGTGTCATGTGGGTAAAAATGCACCACGCATGGGCATGACCTCGTAGCTGGAATCGCAGGTAGATTGGTATTTCGCTACATCGCTTGCTTAGAACAACAACCTTGCGTAATCCTCGTGTGAGCATGTGGCAGTTAGAATTAACTCTTGCGACAGACAAATATATCCAGCATGGCCAGTGACGGTACTGCCAGTGGCTCCAGCAGATCATGCAGCCAGCGGAACCAGGCAGGTCGGCGACAGATTATCCGACGATAGATGACAGGCACCGTCAGAGTCACCCCCTTGACCTGCTCGATCTGGAATCCTGCTTGTTGGATCAGTCTCCAATTCTCGGCAAATGGACGCTCACCCACATGATTGGTTTCGATATCGGAACGGTCAAGCCGCCCAAAGAATGCCATGCTAAAGCGGGAATTCCAGTGTGCCAGGTTGGGAATCGAGGCGACCATCCTGCCTCCTTTCCGCAGCACACGGTGAATTTCGGCCAATGCGACAGGTTGGTCTGCGTATCTCAGGTGCTCAAGCACATCGAGCAGCAGCACGCTGTCGAAGGTGCCATCGTCGTACGGCATCTCTAACACAGAACCAAGCTGCACGTACTCACTGGCGTAGTTGAGATCCAGGCCCTCGATATGGTATCCTAATGCCTGAAACTCTTCGACTAACACGCCCTCCCCACAGCCAGCGTCAAGAATGCGTGCGTCAGTGCCAACAGAGCGGATTATCTGGCGTACAAAGGCCATCTTACGCAGGTAGGTGGGCGTATAGGACCAGTTCAGATTAAGATTGCGATGATAATCGCCGCGTGCGGCATATGCCCAACCTCGATAATGTCTCTCTGTCGTTGACTTCATGCCACACACTCCCTGGCAAGACTTATAACTTTTAGTACAAATTTCTTCTCTATGAACCACACAGCTACTACGTAAGTTATCCCGCCGAAGACTATAATACCAATCATCTTAACCCAGCCTTCCAGACCGATAAATGTGCCTGTCAAATTAACAGCAGGATAAACCACGATAGCCATAATAAGGCTTCCTATTAAAGGTGTTCGTATGCTCCCCCACAGGTATGTAAAAGGGAAATTTAATACCTTGTTGGTAAAGTATAAATAGAATATGAAAGAACTCATACCCAAAGCAAACCTTGCGAGGCAAAAAGTGAAAAGTCCATATGGAGCAGCCAATATATATATAGGAGTGTAATAAAAAATCAGTATTGTAGTAAGTTTTGTATTAATATCTGGTCTGCCTATAGCCCTGTATATTTCATGATTTAATCCTACAATCCATCCTATGCCATACATGAGACCAATTATTCCGACAACTAACTCAATTCCTTGCCATTTTTGTCCAAAGACAACTGATGAAATAGATGGGGCTAATATAGCAAGCCCAGTTCCGATGGGTAACGAAACTGATGCTATTATTCGTACTATTCTGAGAAATGCCTGTTTCAACTCGCCCTGGTTGGATTGAAATCTGGAAAATGATGAATACGCAACGGGTAGCAAAGGATTAAAAAATATACCAAAGACAAGCATAAGAAATGTTACTCCTACCCGATAGACCCCCAGTTCCTTTACCCCAAGGAAGTGTCCTAATACAACTGAATCACCCCAACCGATTATCCATAAAAGAAACATCTCTGCAGTAATCCAACCCCCAAATCCTAATAGTTCTTTTGCCAGGGAAATGTCAAAACTTAATTGTGGCCTCCATGTACTGGCTCTCCAGAAAAGCAGAACCTGGACAAGAGTACCAGCAAGAGATCCCCAGACTAATGCCCATACACCATAACCATATAATGCCAGAGGTATTGATACAAAACCAGGGGTAGCGGCTGATAACAGCTTGATAAAGAACAGTTGCTTAAATTGAAAGTTTCGCTGGAATAATGCCTGAGGTACCGAAATGAAACTAAAAATGACAATCTGTAAACATAAAACCCTGAGCACATCTGTTACAGTTGGTTCATGGAAGAATTTTGAAAACAGAGGAGCCCCTGTAAATAATATCAGATATATAAAGAGAGCTAATGTTATATTTGTCCAGAAAATTATATTAGCCGACTTAGCAACGTCGGTTTCACGCTGAATCAAGGTCTTTCCAAGCCCGAAGTCCTGAAATATCTGGGCAAGACCGATAACTATTGTAGCCACTCCAACGATACCAAAATCTGCCGGAGTCAGAATCCTGGCAAGAATTAATACTACTATGGGTTGGATTGAACAGGAGGCAATCTCACCAAAAGCAGTCCATTTTACAGATTTAAGAGCATGTAATCTTATAGCATTGAAATCTTGTGAATCTATCATTGTCTATCTTTTCAGTTTGGCGGCAAAATATTCATAGTAAAACCTTGGGAAAAATATATATCTTGAAGAAGGATTACGTTTTTTAAGTGAATCAGAAACTTTCAAAACCAAATCTTTAATGTTCATCTTTGCAGCAGTATTAACGCTCTGTTTGAATCGTCTTTCTTTTATAGAATCCTTTAGTTCGTCAGGTGCTAACTTATCAATAAACAATGGTATATTTGCAAGTTGTCCTAATTCTATATTTAAATCAGATTCATAGGGATTACACCAGGAGAAGCCCCTTGGCAGGATGCTGTTACTATAAGCAATTTTCTCAAGTTCGGTACCGGGAAAAATAATACATGGTTGAAAAGAACAAGGTGCGGTGAATTTCTCAAGTATGTAAATCAAAGCTAATGTTTGTTTCACATCTTCCCTCGTCTCGTCTGGATGGGAAAACATGAAATAGGGCGTAACAATTATGCCGATTTCGCCACACTTTTTACAAAAATTCATAACTTGTTCGATTGAGATACCCTTTGATATCTCTGAAAGAATTCTTGGTGAACCTGACTCTACTCCAATTGCAAGAGAAACACATCCCGCCTGCTTCATAATATCTAAGAGATATAAGGGTATATTAGCTCTACTTTCGCACCACCATTTTAAGTTGATATTTCTGTCTATCATTTCCTGACATACTGCCTTGACATGACTAGGATTGGCTGTAAAGGTAAGGTCCAAAAAATTTATACCTTTTATATTGAATCTCTCTTTCAGGAGCTCTATTTCATCAACAACACTTTTTGCATTCCGTAAGCGATATTTCATTCCAGCTTTCGAACAAAATATACATTTATAAGGACATCCGCGAGAAGACATAACACTAATTGCTCGAATACGTTCCGGATATCCAAAAAGGTATTCAGGGTATTCATCCCAGGTAAACTTCGTATAAAGGGGGATGCTATCAAGAGCTTCGAAAATTAGCCGGTCGGGATTTTCAATAACCTCACAATCGTCTCTCCGATATGTGATACCTTTTATGTTTTCAAAATTTCTCCTTTCATGAATAGCATTTGCAAGTTCTACGATGGTTATATCTCCCTCCCCGCGAACTACTAAATCAATTTCTGGAATTCTCTCTAATGTGTCTTTGGCGCAATACATGAAGTGAACTCCCCCTGCAATTAAAAAAGACTCAGGATGAATCTTCTTGATACATTTTGCAATGTTAATGGCTTCAAAACGCGTATAAGTTGTTCCAGTAACTCCGAAAATATCAGAATCATTATCTTTAAATATCTCTTCAAAGGGAATATTTCTGTATCTTTTATGTTCTAGATCCAGTATCTGAACTTCGTATTCTGTTTCTTTTTCAAGAGAAGACGCAAGATAAAATAGTGAGAATGGGCGGGCTAATTCCCAGTGTTTCTCTGCTTCTGCGTTATATGTTGGTTTTGGTGGTTGAATAAGTGTAATTTTCATTTTTTGAAAATCTCCCTTACGGCATTTACCACGATATCGTTTTTTTCTATGTCAGCGTTGAGCCTGATGACAAATACAATTCCTGATTGGCAATCCTTTCAGCGACGAGATAACGCTTATCTATAAATAGCCCATCTTGTGAAGAGTGGGCTGCTCATGCCTGCCCCGCCTGGTCGGCGTATTGGGGACCAAACACGGATGATGTTATGAGAGTATCCTTCGAACAGCTTCGCACACCTGATCCAACTGGCTCCCTGTCATCGCTATGCCTGATGGTAAATATAGTCCCTGCCTTGCAATTCTCTCAGCCACGGGATAGCGTTCGGACACAAACAGGTTTCTGTTGTAAAACACCGGCTGTTCGTGCATGCCCAGGAAAAATGGACGGGTATCTATGTCATGTTCACGCAAGCGACTTGCAAATTCTGCTGCGTCCATACCGATTTTTTCTTCCAATACCACTCCATACATCCAGTACACATTTTTTGCCCACGGTTCTTCAACAGGAAGAATCAATCCAGGAACATCCTTCAATTCTTCGTTGTAGGTTTGTCCAATCCACCTTTTCTTTTGCACAAGCTCATCAATTCTTTCCAACTGGGCAAGGCCGATTGCTGCCTGGATATTTGTGAGTCTAAAATTATGTCCTAATTCTGTGTGATAAAAACGCCTATCCTGCCTGAAACAGAGATTTCTTAAAGACCTTGCTTTCTCCGCAAATGTTTCATTATTTGTAAGCACCATACCCCCTTCGCCGGTTGTGATTATTTTGTTGGCATAAAAACTAAAACAACTTATATCGCCCAGCCCACCGCATTTTCTGCCTTTGTATTCTGCACCATGTGCCTCTGCTGCATCTTCAATAACGACCAAACCGTGCTTGCGGGCTAATTCCCAAATGGGCTCCATATCGCAGGGATGACCATATATATGCACCGGCATTATTGCTTTTGTCCGGCGAGAAATCTTTGCCTCAACTTGAGAAACATCCATTGTCCAGGTTTTGGGGTCGGCATCTACAAGAACCGGTTTGGCGCCATTATAAATAACCGCCAGGGCACAGGAAATTATGGTAAAGGTGGGTATAATAACCTCATCGTCAGGTTCCAAGTCAAGACAGCTTATCGCAACCTGTAAAGCCGCTGTTCCGTTGCTTACAGCTACACCATATTTCATACCACAATATTCTGCCCACTTCCTCTCAAACTCTTCGATGAATCTACCCGCAGAAGAAATCCAGCCGGTTCTCAGACATTCGGCTGTGTATTGAAATTCTTTATCGCCGAGCAAAGGCATGTTGACTGGTATCACTTTCAACCCCTTCGAATAATTCTTTATCATTATCCTTCCCGGAATATGGTCCCTGTTTGACTTCTATCATTTCCGTGTCTTCAAGCATCTCAAAACCGTGCCCGCCGGAGCAAAGAAAAACGACGTCACCTGAGCTTAATTCTCTTGAAGTTATGTATTCCTTGTCAGCGTTATATAGATTGATTATTAACTCACCCTTTTTTATAAATAATACTTCCTGCGTCAGCGTTATCTTCCTGTGAGCTTCTTTGTGGAGATGCGCTTTTATTACGCCGTTTTTTTTGTGAACGATATAGCCCAGTTGCTGTGAAAAATCGGGAGAGCTAAAAAAGGTGGTTTGAGCGGATGTGTAAATTGCCCGTAATATGATTGCGAGCAGTCTATCGTTATATTTTATTTCTTCGTAATCGCTGTTTTGCATCCTGGTCCCTATGTGATCCTTGCCATTACTGCCATATTCCAATGCTCCTCAGCAAGAGGAGCTTCTAATTCAAGAAAAGGGCAAAATTCTATGTCCCTGAATCCTGCTGTTTTAAGGAAATATTTGATTTCCTGCGGGAATAGAAATCGCATTAGATGTGATTCATTAGTCTCACTAATCAGACGTCCTTCGCATATCTTCAAAACTTTAAATCTAACCTCTATAGTATTGGTCATAATGTTGAGCACAGGCTCGGTAAATCTTATTATTCTTTCTTTATCATTTAGTTTGACCTCTTTGACTCGCACAGAGGGCTTCTGGGTAAGAACCGCTGAGCCATTCCAGCAATCAAAGAGAAACACGCCTTTTGGAGCCAGGTGATTTTCTGCTGTCCTGCATACATCTAAGATATCTTCATTTGTAATCTGATAGCTCATAACGGCAAACATAGAGATTACGGCGTCAAATTTTTCTTGTATATTGAGACTTCTAATGTCGCTCTCAATAAACTTCAAAAAAGGATTATATTTATCGGCTTTTCTTCTTGCTATGTCAAGCATCTCTTTTGATATATCTACTCCAACAACCTGATAACCCCGTTTAGAGAGAACCAGGGCGTGACCTCCGGTTCCACAACCTAAATCTAAGATACTTCTTACTTTTCCAGAAAACTTGTTAAAGACAGACTCAATAAAATCGCATTCTCTTTCATAGTTTTTGTCTTGATAGAGACAGTCATAGACACCGGAGTATTCTTTGCCAAACACTCTCACCAAATATTAGTCCTGTAGGAAAGCAATTAGGATATTAGCGACGAGCATGTGCGATTAATTGATGTTTTTCAGTGAAATTGGTTTTGTCCTTCATCAAATTCTCCTCATTGTCAAACTCGAGCATAGAAGTTTTGTCCGGCAGATTTGCAATGCCGTGCTCCTCAATTAGGCGGACAAAGAGCGTCGCCCGTCGGCCTGCGGATTCGAGAGACCCGTTTGTGTGAATATGAGTCTCCAGATTGAGCCGTGAGCCGTAGCGGCGGTCGATGACGGGGAAAGTCATTTTGACTACGTTATCTGTCTCGCCATTATCAGCGGTTTTTTCCCAGACCAAAATTCGTTTGGTTCCATCACGGTTTGTTAAAGGTAACGAGCTTCTTACAAAGCCCATAGTGTCAGTGGCAAGACACACCGCCTGCCACCATTGGTCGAAGGTTTTGGCCTGCTGGAAGTGAAGCTCGGCCCGCTCAAAATATTCTATCTCCTGCTTTGTGTTTTGCGATATGGTCTTTTTCTGCCTTAATCCTTCTATCATATCTCGCAATCTGATGGCCCCGACCACACGGAACACCAATACCAGAAGCAGAAGCACACAAAAAAATATTGCGACAGTGCCGACTTCACGGGTGAGCATCATAAACATTCCCAGCCCCGCAGCCAGTGCCGTCATCATATACATAATGATGACCACATGGCGATGCCGCAGTCCCATATCAAGCAATACGTGATGCAGATGCCCTCGGTCCGGTGACATTATCCCACGACGATTAAGATACCGGCGGACTATACTAAATAACGTGTCAAATATCGGCAGACCCAGCGCGAGGGTCGGCAGGGCAAGAGCTATAATCGTTCTGGATTTAGTCGTGCAAAGGACACTGGATGAGGCCAAAACGAAACCCAGGAACATACTTCCGCAGTCACCCATAAAGATTCGAGCCGGGTTAAAGTTGAAGAACAAAAATCCTGATAAGCTGCCTAAAAGGGCAAGCATAAGAACTACCATTACCGGATGCCCGATGTCAAATGCAAAGACCGCAATCACCATACAGACCACTGCCGAGATTCCGGCTGCTAAACCATCGAGACCATCTATAAGATTTACAGCATTGGTGATAGACACTATCCAGAAAATAGTAATTACAAATGACAGTAATCCAAAGTGCAGGGTAAAAAGATTTGCCACGCTAAGCGTCTCAATTCTGACTCCGGCTATGCACATAGCAGCCGCAGCGGCAGTCTGGGCCAAAAGCTTGTAGCGGCCACTAATTCCCCGCAGGTCGTCGATAAGCCCCACCAGAAAAATAAATGTGCCTGCTCCCAGCAAAGTGAGCACCTGAGCGTGAACGCTTCGAAATGCCTCGCCGATACTATTGTCTAAAAACATAACTGCAATGGCCAGACTGGTGGCTGAGAAGAAAATAGCGACACCGCCAATCCGTGGAATGGCTGAAACGTGCACTTTTCGCGCGTCCGGATTGTCGTAAATTCTCAAAACGTGCGCAATGTAAATCACGATTGGCGTAATCACGAATGCCAGCACGGTTGAGCACAAGTATGTAAAAAAATAGGTCTTCATTGTTTCCTAAAATACGTTACGCATTGAGGTGATTGTATGTCGTCAGCAATTTGTGAGCATCTCGGCGCAAACTCCGTCCCCGTCGGTGTCACGACGAGGCCTTTCTGGTGAACAGACTGAAGGTTGCTAATCACATTCAACCAACGTTGACTTTCACCATTTTTAAGAGCATCAGGGCGACACGGTGCTCTCACTGATGACAGCAGGGTGCACAGAAAGGTCGCCAATAAGTTTTTGCGCTGCTTGCAACTGTGGCCGGACCTGCAGACACACCCTTGCCTCGCGCATCGCCTCGGGTATTCTTTGCATCTGGGCAAGCAGCCGTGCGAGGTCTAATCGCCACTCTACCTGTCCGTAGTCCAGAGCCAGAGCACGCTGGTAACATTCTATTGCTGCCTTGTTCTCTCCCTGTTTTCTAAAGATATTTGCCAGCGTTGCAAGCTCTGGTGCCGTAGCATTTGGCTGCGAACACTTTACTTCCAGTAAATGTTTTATCTTCTCCAGGACTTGCTCAGTGAGGTCGTTGTATTGCATCTCATCAAGGACATTGGCTATGTGGTTCAGTCGGCCAATATCGTCTCCGGCAGCCGATATAGCTAAATCAGGACGACTTAGATAATTAATGTATATCGTTACGATGGCTGGGAATAAGCTGGCGTCTAATTGCATGGCTTTCTGGAATTTCTCGATGCAGTCCTGTGTGTTTCCTTCAATCGCATCGAGCCGACCGGCGACAAAGCATGCTATTGGGTCACACGGCGCCAGATGGAAACCTTTTTTGATTTTTTCGCTGCCGGAGCTGTCATTAAGAACGAATTTTTCGATTTGCCCGACTACGCTGTAAATCGGTCCGTATGTCGGACAAATCACCCGTGCCTTGTCAAGTTCGTTGACGATTTCACCAACAACAGCCGTTGAGCTCTCCTGGATAACGGCATCTCCGGTGTTTGGGTCTATTGTTTGGCTTATCGAACGCCATCGATATACGTTGAGCCAGTATCGGTATTTTACGTTACCTGGCTGATACGCTGAGGCCGCCCGGGCATGTGAAATCAAATCAGCATACTCGGCGTGGGTTGCCTGCCAGTTTTTGTTCACAAGGCGTTCTTCTGCTGCTACGACCTTTTTCCAACTAATCTCTGCGAGGCGAGCATTGTTAGTTCCAACAATAGCCCATATCCAGGCAAAAATCGCACCGGTCAGCACTGCGAAGACCAACGGCACTTGGTAATGTGCTTCTATTATGTTTTTGCGTTTCCTGTTGGCTGGCTGATTCTTCCGAGCCAAACTTACCAGCAGTGCACAGAATATGGCTGACAAAAATGCGTTTGCCGGCAAATGCTGGCCAAAATCAGTTAAGCTGTGGATAAGTATTGCCAAAATACCGAAACCGAGCCCGTATGCCGCTGATTGGATAGGTTCTTTGTTAGCGCGAATGGCTCTGGAGTAGTTCAGCCAGATGATTATTCCGAAGATAACCAATAGACCAAAACCGACCATTCCTGTTTCTTCCAACACTTGAGCGTATTCGTTTTCCGCGTGTGCAGCTAATGCGACTATGGTTGAGCGGTCAAACATTGGATAAACCACAGAGTAAGTGCCCAGTCCGGTTCCAAGTATTGGAAATCGAGTCAACGCGATTGCTATGTCTTTGAGTATCTGTAATCTGCCGGATTCGGCTTCGTGGAAATTTCTCAAGCTCGCCAGACGGTCGTAAACAGCGTCGAAACCTATGTACAGGACGCACACGAACGCAGCAAGTGCCATAACAACCATTATCCAGTTATGACCCTTAAGAGACCGTTGCTGGGTGGCCAGCAGTGCGGTGAAAGTGATGGCGATAAGCATCCCTATCATACCGCCGCGTGTTAGCGAGACAAAAACGCTTGCAGTAGCAATACTCATAATCGCTACCAGAAGCCACAGTGGCTTTGCAGAAGATGAGCTTAAATATTCGAAAACAGCCGGCAATGTTATCTTTTTGCTGCGAAAGACCTGATGCAGTTTGAACATAACCATAGCAAGTGCTGCCCCAATCGACAGATTCATAAATTGTCCGTAGTTGCTATGGTTAACGAATGGACCTGAATAGCCCTTGCAGTGGCTGCTGGATATGAACCAGTAGATTTTGCCGTTTCCAAAGAGGTTTTGTGCCAGCGTAAGTATAGCGATAAAACCGCCGATTATCGCAACGCCCATAAGGAGACGTTTTACCTGCTCCGGCCGTCGAAAGATATTGATAACTACTACGAACACTCCGGCGATAGCCAGCACTATTCTTAAATCGTGTTCTGTTGCATGAGGATAAAAACTGAGCGTCATTGTCTTAATCGCTGATTTGGCATTGGGCAGGTCGCCTAACAATTCTGTTTTCGTAGCAGCGGTATTTGGTGAGATTATGTTTATTGCACTTGTGGGAAACCGGACCAGTTGAAATACTGCGACTAATAGAAATAGCCCTACCGGCACGTATGCCCAGCTCCATATTATACCTTGGCCGCGATTGAGCGCCAGCTTGAGCAAAAAGCACAGAACGATAGCGCCGGATAAGATGATGACAACCTCTTCGCTCCAGGAATGGACCACACCAAATGCAATAGGCATAAAGGCCAGCAGGCCGATTAGTAGATATTCGACTATGGCATCGAATCTACTTCCGAGTATTGGTGTTCTATCGATAGCCGGTTGATACTTTCTCATCGCTGAGGTTCCTTGTAATGGGTGCGCAGCCAAACGCTATGTCGTAACCTCGTAGTACTCGCAGCGGGTTCTCAATGCAGACTAAGCGTGCAGTTGTCTCCCCCATTTTTTTGTTAATGCGTTCAAAAGCGGCTGACATTGTGGGTCTGCGATGGACCGTGTCGTGGCAATCTGTCGCCACAAGTAACGCCAATCCTGAGTTCAGGAAATCCCACGCTGCCTTTTCGGCAAAAGGCCCAAATTCACCAAGTAAACTGCCGGACGTTATTTGCAGATGGGCTGAGTGCTCCAGCCATTTGTGTAGTATCTTCGGTTGTTTCGCAAGAAACGGGTGACGCTCAGGGTGCGATATGACGGCTTGGATGCCCATAGAAAATAACTCTACCAGCAGCGGCTCAATATCTATGAAGGTCTCGTGTGGAAGTTCCAGAAGGATGTATTTACCGCCGTCGGCAAGTGTTAGTATCTTATCGTTCTTGAGCAGCTTGCATATCCGCTCATCAACCCGGATGTCACCACCTGGCATCACGGTCAGGGCGATATTATTATTTTTGAGGTTCTCGTTTAGAGTTGCGGCTGCTTCCCTAATTTGGGTGGATTCGTTGCAGTCGCTGAACCGTCCAAGCTGGTGGGGTGTCGCTATTGCTGTGGTTGCACCATCATCAACAAGTTTACGACATAGCTCCAGTGCCTCGGGCATTGCGGCAGGTCCATCGTCCACTCCGGGCAGGCAGTGACAGTGGATGTCGGTGTATTGCTGCCCGGTAACCTTAAACGGAGCATCTACGCTTTCTATTGAGTTGTCCGTAGAATGAAATCTTATATTTGCCAAATTAAAATGCCCCCCAAAAAATCTGAACCTCAAATATCTTCAGGCATAATCGTTTATCCTTTACCCAGTTTTCTTCTCCCTGCTGCCATAGTAGGTGTAATAGCCATAAGAGCCGTAGCCGCCGTAACGGCTGTATCCTGAATAATAGCCATAGTGTCCGCGCTTAGGTGAAACATCGTTAACCACCACACCCAGTATGTGGGCGCCCACGCTTAGTAGGGCGTCTCTGGCTTGCTGGCTAAGTCTTCTGGTGGATTTTTCCGCTCGAAGGACCAGCAGTGTTACGCTGCATAGTGCGCCGAGGATTTGACTGTCGGCAACCGGTGCTACAGGTGGCGAGTCTATAATGACGCGGTCATACCGTTCTGAAAGATTTTTTAACGTTTCAGCGAACGCATCGCTGTTAAGCAGTTCTGATGGATTGGGGACATCTGGCCCGCAAGCCAGAACATCGAGACCCTTAACCGGTCCGGGCTGGATTGCATCATCTATGGTGTGCCTTCCGGCAAGAGCGCCGGATAGCCCCCTTTTCTCATCTATTTCAAAAATATTGTGCTGGACCGGCCTGCGAAAATCGCCGTCAATCACAAGCGTTCTTTGCCCAGCTTGTGCCATCGCAATGGCGAGGTTGCTGACAAGAGTGCTCTTGCCATCACCTGGAGCCGGAGAGGTGACGAGAATGGTTTTTGCCTCGCCCTTAGGTGCCCCGAAAAACACAGCCGTGCGTATTGTTCGATAGGCCTCAGCTACTACAGACTTGGATGCCAGACGTATTTTCTGCCCGCGGGCGACAATGCCTTGCATTTCTACTTCTTCCACTATAGTGCTGCCGGAGCTTGGCAAAGTGACCGCCATAATTTTTGGCTTGAGCCTCCGTTCGCTGCAGAACGTAGTGGTTCGTATTGCTCGATAGGCCGCAGCACGCGCCATAATGGTTTTCTTCATCGCTCTGGTTTTGCCTCCAAGGACTACTGAGGCAGCCGTATCTCGTATCGCTTGACATCCTTTAATGACCGAGGACTTAAACGCAAACCATACCTTTTGGCCGTGTGTTATGATAGTTCGCTCTTCTGACATACTTGGCACCACGCCAAGAATCGGGACACCCAGGATGGCTGATATTTCGTCGGCAGAGCGCAGTCGATAGTCCAACAAGTCGCGAAGTAAAGCCAGACCGCAACCGAACATAAGGCCGATGATTAAAGCCATTTCCATAATCTTGGTCTTTTGCGGTTTTGAGGGAAAGTCTGCAGGACGGGCAACTTCAAGGATGCTGATGTTCAGTGCCCCTACATCTTCCGTGACATTAAGTTCCTTGATGCGGTTATCCAGTATCTCACAAAGCCGTTCAAGCCGCCTTAATTCTGATTGCAGCGCCGAATATTCCGCTGCCTTAATTCCCAGGTCCTGCGCAGCTTGACGCTGGCTGTCAAAAGAGGTCTGTAGTTCATCTTCTCTTTGCTTTGCGGCTGTCCACCTAAGTTGCATCACCGCGGTGTAGGCATCGGCAAATTCCTTTGCCTGGTCATTAAGCTGCCCCTTTATGTGGTCGATTCTGGTCCGCAGCGCTTGAATGGATGGATGGTCGTCGGTGCAATGGTATTTTGCATTTTTTAGCTCAACTTCTGCCTCTCTCAGTTCCGTTTGCAGTTGTGTTTCCACATCGTTGACAATTATCCGAACGCTTGAGGTGGGAGATGCCGCGGCGAACTGCTTGATTTTTGCAGGTTCGTTCGCCATGCTTTTGACCGCTTCGTAGTCGGCTTTGGCATTGGTTGTCGCAAGTTGCGCCTCGGTCAATGCGTCGGATAGCTTATTCAGCCGCTCGAAGACTACGTTTCCGCCTTGATTGTCCATAGAAACCACGCCGTTTTGCCGCGTAAATTCCAGTATTTGTGCAAATTTTTCGGACAGCTCTACATCGCGTCTGACTTTTTCTTTCTGAAGAATTCTTAGCACCTCTGAAGCGGTGCTTTGTTTGCGGGTAGAATGGTATTGAATATATGAATCTACTACTGCATTGACTATCTGAGCAGCTTCGTTCGGGTAAGGCGAATCAAATGATACTGAAATTATGTCGTCTTTTTTGCCGATGCTGACGTCGATATTATGTTTGAGGAACATAACTAAATTGTCCACCGCATCAACCGTTCTAAACTGCTTGATTTGTGAGTTTTCAATGACGTCTGCGACGATTGGGCTGGATTTTATCAGTTCAGCTTGTGTGTAAAGATAGTTCTTTGATTGTGTCATCACTCCTTCATATTCGTTGATGATTTTGGGGCCTGTTTGCTCAACATACAATCGCGATGTGCTTTTGAAAATGGGTGTGGCCTTCGATATATAAAGCAGTCCGGCAACGCTAAACAATAGTATGTTCGAAAGAATAATCCATCGATTGCGAAAGACCACCTTCAAAAGGGCGTCCTGTGGAAGGCCTTCACCCTGTGGAAGGACTATGTTAGAGCTCCCGTTTGCAGTGCCATTGTTTTCCATTTTTCAGATAGAGAACTCCTTTGGTTAATCGTTATGCGGTTGAATATCTGCACCAACTCGGAGCTGAAATACGTCTGAAAGAAACTTGTTAGTCCGGGTGCTCAATGTGTGCTCAACATATACAACATCGCCGGGTTTAATTGCGACGCTATATGCTTTAGTCAAAGATTTGGTGTCAACCCCAAAAGTGGCTGTTATTACCTTTCCGCTGGCATCCTGCCGGAAGACCTTTACAAAATGCGGGTCGGCAATCATATCAAGCCCACCCGCAAAAGCCAATGCTTCCATCAGATTGTATTGAACATCAGGTGGATATGGGAAGGCATCGGGTTTGTTAACAAGCCCCAAAACAGTAAAGACCCTTTCGTTTTCTCTTTGATATTTTAAAACCTGACAAACGACCATAGGCGGGTCAACCACGTATTTGGGGTGGTAGGCGTTAATGACCATTTCTTCTATTTCGCCGAGGGTTTTGCCCGCCACCGGCAGCTTGCCTACAATGGGCAACGTAATGGTGTCGGCATCGCTTACGCGAACAAGATATGGTTCGATGTCTCTGTCACCGTATGCCGGACGTAACCACTCGGATATGTTGGAGGAGATGACTCGTAAAATGGCGGGCATCTGGAATTCTAATATATCCCCGCTAACTACCCTGTATGGACCTATACGGGTTTTACCTCTGGCGGCACCCTCAAGGGATATTTCTGAGCCGAACGGACCGGCTTTCTCAAATTCTATTATTTTTTCCGAAGATGATAATGATGGGCCACACCCTGTAAGCCATATGAAGCAGGAGGCAAATACGCACAATAAGCTGCTTTTGTGGTATAGAATATATATGCACGTCTGTAGTTTTTGCACTAAATATCCCCCCATTTGCCACCCCATAATCGTTGTATGGCAAATGTTAAGTCATTGTTTTGCTTAAACCTATCGGTTTTTTTAGGGCCAAAGGATTAATTTTATTGGTCTCTTTTTGCTGCGTAGAAAAATTGTGTAAAAGCCCTTTTTTTTAGGACTGAAAATTAGGTGCATAGCCCTCTTTGGGGCTGGGAGCTGAGACTTTATCGGTCATTCTTTGCGGGTAGGGCGTTAATTTCATCAGGGCTATCAGGAGATATGTGCGTGATTTTATCGGTCCCTTACTATCTTTACTGCTTATAATCGTTTTTTTATTTTTGGCCAGATTTCCACAACACCAAAGGCATGGTTGATTTTGGAGTTCGGTGGGTGTGACGGGAGATGCTTTTAGGGGCCGACCCAATGGACTGTCAAGGTCTGCGTAGCTGTGTATGTGCCGGCGTCAGCAAGGCCATTTGCGTAATTGCTTGCTTTAACATGAAGGGTTACCTCTACGTCATCATCGCCTGTTAGATGTGTTACAGGCGCAGCATTTGTCAGGAAGCTGTCATAAGCTTCATAGTTTGTGCCGGTGCCTCCGGTCGTGCTGGAACCATCACCGTCGAACGTCAGCTTGTATTCTGTAACGAGTGTGTCACTGGCAGAAGATAGCCGAGCTGCGGTGGAATTGTCAGCGGAGATTTCCACATCTCCATTGATTGAAAGATTGGCGGACGAGCTGCCTTCGCTTATCTGATTTTTGCTTGCGATACCTGGTAAAGCTATAGGGCCGAAATTAGAATCCCAGTACATGAAGCTTTCAGCAACAAGCAGCTCGGTCCACACAGAAATTAATATGAGAGCTACGAGGATATGGACCAGCGTCAACTTCGTCTTGTTAAGGTCAGTGTGCATCTGAAGACTTACGTTCTACATTGGTTTCGACCGAGTTATGGTCAGGCGGATGTGGCCCTTCGGGGGGGATGGAGTCCCCCTTCAGACCCTTAAGTTCTTCCTTGATGCTTATCCTGCTGTGGCGATTGAGAAATGGATCCCGGTCTTCGTGAATCAGTCTTGGTGTAATGAATATTACGACTTCCTTATCTACTGTGCTGGATTCTTTAGCCTTGAACAAACCGCCTATAAGCGGAATTGAACTGAGCACGGGCACACGTTTATTCTTGGTTCGTTCCTGGGTTTCGACCAAACCCCCTAATACTATTGCATCGCCTTCCTTTACGCGGACGCACGTGTCAACTTTGCGGCGTCTAACCAATGGCAGGTCTCCCGAAGCGTTGCCCTCTATTTGATTCTGGCGAGAAGCGACGTCGCTGACTTCCGTGGCAACATCAACAGTAATGTCCCCGTCATCACCTATATTTGGCTTTATCTCCAGAGTCACGCCGGTTTTGATTACCTTAAGATCCGTCCGCAACCGGGATGGCGCATCGTAGAGATCTGTGACAATGGTGAAGTATTCCTCAAGGGATATGTCTATGATGGCTTTTTCTCCGTTTTGGGTGGCTACCCGAGGTCGAGACCGTATGGTGGCCTTGTTTTCACCAACCAGCGCCCGTAGAGTAAACAGCAGACTTGTCAGCCGATTCTTTGGCACGCTTGTGTACTGCGCTGTGCCTGTGAAAAATCCCAGACCCTCTTCCATACTGAGGGAGTTGTGGTAGTCGGCGTACTCCCAATCAAGGCCGAATTGCTTGCTGGCTTCTTCCCAGAGTTCCACAACAAGCACCTCCAGCACCACCTGCTGACGGGGAGCATCGAGCTCGGTAACGATGTCCATGATGTGTTTGACAATTTCAGGGGCAGCATAAATCAGCACTTCATTGCCTCTTTCCCCCGTGGAGACATACTGCTCGACGGATTTTGGAAGAGAAGATTTTAGATGCTTTGCGCTTATGTATTTTAGGCACAGCCGTTTATACTCTGCAATTTCAAAAGAGCTTGGACATGTTGGAGAACCACAGCCAACAAAGTAAAACTTCTCACTCTTTTTGTGAACAGAAAGCCCCCGGCCCGACAAGAGCTCCTGCATACAGTCTTGAAACGGTTTGCCTGGACCGGTGTCAAGCGAAACGAGCGGGTCGGGAATGTGTGGGCAGGTTACAATGGCAACCCCTGTTTCCATTGATATGTCCCGGAGAACCTGCACAAGTGGCACGTCAGCCCAAACATTCTTGACCATTATCACTTCGTTGGCATCTGCCGCAACACCGGTAAATACGTCCGCGTAAGTAACACAATGAGCCAGCCCAAACGATAGCACAAGAGACGCC
>CAZKOQ010000011.1:0-20960 GCA_964554425.1 uncultured Pirellulales bacterium
TCAGCCAGGCTTAAAAACCGACATAAATGTCGGTGCCCGGGCAACACCCTCCGTTGTGGACTGGAATAATGACGGCAAAAAAGACCTTGTCGTCGGAGCGCTCGATGGAAAGATTTATATATTCATAAATAAAGGAACAGACACTGCCCCGGATTTTCTTGACAAAGTATTTGCGCAACTGGCCGGGCCGCCTCTTTCAGACCTGGTTGTGCCAGGACAGCGTTCAAGTCCGGTAGTTCTCGATTTGAATGGCGATGGCAAAAAAGACCTTTTAACAGGCAATACGAATGGTCAACTTTTATTTTACAGCAATGTAGGGACAGACCAGGCACCGCTCTTTTCAAATGAACCTCCTCTTCCTGTCGAATCCAACGGCGTTCCCATTAGCATCCCAAGCTCACCGCGGACCAGGCCGTTTGTGTGCGACTGGACGGGCGATGGTTACCTCGATGTCCTTATCGGAGTGTATGACGGAAAAGTGCATCTCTACCAGAGCATTCCGCAAGTCGGCGATTTAGACAAGGACTACGATGTTGACTTTGTGGATTTTGCCCTATTTGTCGGCTATTGGCAGCAAACCGGCTGCGACAAATGCGGCGGCGCCGACCTCGCCGGCGGCGATGGCTACGTCGGTATCGATGACCTCCAGGTCTTTGTCGAAAACTGGCTGGCCCTCGAATGAGGTTATCGGGGGCTGGTAGGCGTTCCTATCCCGTGATTCGTCGCTCTGCTTGCCGCGGCGTAGCTAAATAGCGAAGCCGGGTCTTCCGCCTGCCCCGAGCAAGCGTAGCGCGTCGAAGGGTGTCCCTCGCCCATCGAGCATCGAGTATCAAGTATCGAGCATCCTGTATCCGTCTTCTGACTCCTGATTCCCTGCTGTCCTGATAACCTGCTCCCTGATATTCTGATTCCTTGATACCCTTTACTTCTCTTCCAGCCAGTGAAATGCCATTATGGCAAAATCTTCGAAGTTTGTCCTTCCATCTCTATCGAGGTCTTCGGAAAGCAGAGATACCTCATAAAGCCATTTGTCCGTGAACAACTTCAGATCGTTGTAATCTACCCAGTCGTCGTTATTCAAGTCAGCTATATTACCTGCATCGGATAGCGACATGCTTGCCTGAGGTGTCCCGCCATAAGCGCCCATATTTATCCGTTTGCCATGCGGCCATAGTTCCCCTGTCCAGTCCGAACTCGGGTCGCCTGCATCAATGCACAAGCTCGTGACCTTGTCCGTCGTCCATTGTCCCTCGTTTGCATCCCACCTGCCCGCCTGGGATTTCAAATGGTAATCGCCATTGTTTGGTTCGGCAAAGCAGGGGTCTTTGTTAATGTTACATTCGCCTGTCCAGCCGCTCTGGATGTCAGTATAGTTTACTGTGACAGTTGGATTATTCTCATTTCTTATTTCATCGGGGGCATCACCCCAAAAAATGCAGTTTGTGACTATGACGATGATGGTATCCCAGGAGCCGCCTTTCCTGCTATACATAGCCCCGCCGCCTACAGCAGAATTTCTACTAAATGTGCAGTTAGCTATAGTCGTTCTGAGGTTCTCACTGGTGTAATTATACATTGCACCTCCGCTGCCCGTCGCCGAGTTATCGATGAACAGACAATTTGTCACGGATGGACTGGCAGTGCCTGTGTAAGCGTTGTTATACATTGCGCCACCATTTGATGCCGAATTCCGCTCAAACAGACAGTTCGTCACAGACGGACTGCCGTCGATAGTCTTCATCCCGCCACCGCCATAAGTACTCATCGCTGAGTTCTTATAGAAAGTGCAGTTAGTTAGTGTCGGGCTACTATCCCAGAGGTTACATATCCCGCCGCCCTCATTGGCTGAGTTATCGCTGAACAGACAGTTGGTTAGTCTCGGGTTGCATATGCTATCGTTGCACATTCCGCCACCACGATGTTGGACTGAATTGGCAATAAATGTGCAGTTGGTAATGGGCGGGCTGCTCCACATATTGCACATCCCGCCACCTTTTGTTGCCTGGTTTCCGCCGAATGTGCAGTTGGCCAACTTAGGGTTACTCTCCTCGTTGAACATTCCACCGCCAATATAGGCAAAGTTCCTACTGAAGGTACAGTTGACCACCTCAGGGTTACTATTATCGTTAAACATTCCTCCGCCATAGCCACCGTATGGGTGAGCACCCCAGAATGCCGAGTTGCCGCTTAGCGTGCAGTTTCGTAGTGTCGGGCTGCCATTTTGGTTGTACATCCCGGCGCCATAACTGATAGGCATACATTGTCCCGGCTCGAAGCAAAAGTAACGGTCATTCAGGCCGGCTGTAATTGTAAAGCCATCAAGAACTGCTGTGGCGTCAGTTCCGCTGCCGGTCACTACACAGTAGCTATTCTCCGCTCTCGTAGGCTCACTTGGCATATCACAAGGGTCAGTGACCACAATATCATTACCATTAAGGTCACCGCTTAGGATAGTCTTGTAGGCTTCTATATCCCGTATATTGGGGTCTGGTTGGCCGAAGCCTGCGTAGCCGCCTTTGAGAGTTACGTTATTAATAAGCTGAAAGGTGGCAGTTCTATCGCCGGGCGTTTGACCACCACCTTGGTCGGGTTTGTAAACACCTTGCGCTACCCGGATTTCCACCAGCTTTTGACTCGAATTGGCATCCGCCAACGCATCCTGCAGGTAGTTATACGCATTCTGCCACGATGTCCCATCATTCAAGCCATTGGCGTCGTCATCAACGTAGATGATTTTTCCTTTAGCTACAGAGATTAGTGCAAATAACAAAAGTGACTGTGCCAGCAAATTTATTAGTTTTGAAGTTTGCATATTTTATCCTCCAAAAAAGCTTATTCTTGCCTGTTATCTGCCAACCAATTAAGTGATAAAAAGAATACATCCTGATAATCGATCTTGCAGTCGCCGTTTACATCGCCGGCAATGATTGTCTCGCAGACCGGCTTGCCAAAGTATGATTTACTGGCCTCGGCTGTCCCGCCATAAGCGCCCATATTGATTATGCCACCGTTAGGGAATGGTTCTAATCCAATGGGACTGCTCGGATCTCCTGCATCAGTGCACAGACTCGTTACATCGTCTTTGATCCATGCCTGCTTCGCAGGATCCCATCTACCTGCTTGGGATTTTAAGTGATAATCACCGTCAACCCAGAAATCATCATTTGCATCTTCTGGAGTTCCATTTGCGTCCCAATAGCCCGGCTTAGCAAAGCAAGGATCAGCACCTGTATTGCCAATTCCACCCAAGTCGCCGGTCCAGCCGAGTATGCAGCAGTAGTTGATTGTCGGTGGCTCCCATGTTCCAATCTCCGCTGATTCGCCTGCACCGGCGCTATCGGTGTTTTCCCAAAAAATGGAATTCGTCACTATCGTATAACCTTCATTACTGCTAATCCCACCAACATAGTAAGCACGGTTTCCAGCAAAAGTGCAGTTGCTTACTGTCAAGTCGTCGTACGCGTAAGATACGCCACCAATATAGGCGGAGTTTCCGGCAAATAAGCAGTTGATAAGATTCGTGTCACCATCGATAAACATTGCACCGCCCCATCCTGACTCGTTCTGCTTAAACACACAGTGACTGAGTTCTGCTCCACAACCCCACATTCCACCTCCTTCAAGTTCGGCAAAGTTTCCGCAGAAAGTACTATCGCTTATTACCAGTGCCTTGTCACTGGCACAAATGGTGCTGTATACGCCTCCACCTAACCATGCCCAGTTCCTGCTGAATGTGCAGTTAGTCAGCATCGGACTGCTGCCATTGTTATTGAAAATCCCACCACCATATCGAGCCGCCGCATTGTCACGAAAGATGCAGTTAATGATTTTAGGATTACCCGAATTATTGTACATTCCACCACCTTCGGTTGCTCCCCCATAGGCAGTTTCGTTCGCATTGCCCCCTCTGATGGTAAAGCCATCTAAGATAGCCGTGTCATCAGTACCGCTGGCTGTCACTACATGAAAAAAGTTGTCGATTCGTCTTGGCTCTTCTAATAAATCACAAGGAACATTTACATCAATATCATTACCAGCACGGTCACCGCTTAGGATAGTCTCGTATAGCTCAATATTCCGGTCATTAGGGTCGGGTTGGCCAAAGCCGGCGTAGCCACCTTTAATAACCACGCCACTTTTCAGCAGAAACGTACACATCCTCGGATCTATGGATGGAGGTGGCTGTCCCGGTGGTGGGTCAAAAGGCGGTTTGCTAGGTTTGTAAATTCCCTGGGCCACGCAAATTTCCACCGGCTTAGTGGAAGAATTAGCATCCACCAGAGCATCCTGCAGATACTTGTACGCATCACTCCAGCTTGAGCCATTATTCAGGCCGTTGGCGTCCGCATCGACATAGATGACTTTTGCTGCGCAGGGGATTGCCAGAAGCAAACAAATAAGTGCAGTAATTAATTTATTCATCTCTATACCCTCCTTAAGGGTTTCAGTTCAGATAATATTTTACCGCAAAAGTGAGCCAAAGGCAAATAAAAAATTGAAATTCAGTGCGAAATTAAGCAGACAACGCCCATATTTTTTATTAGCAATGTCAAGTTTTTTGGTTATAATTTCCCCTTCATTTGTTGTTGCCGGAACGGTTCGGCAAGCTCGCGACTCGAATGAGCGCGCCGAAGTCCGTCCTGAGAAAGGCCGAAGGATAAAAAGTTGTTGAAATCCGGTTCGGGGTGTAATCTATGGAAATCTCTGGCGTTCTTTTTTAAGGTCGTGAAGGAGCACATTATGTTTAAGTGTCTGATATTTGGGATAGTTCTATCCCTCTGCATCGTTATTTCCGGCTGCACAGGTGCTGCCACAGATATTACTCTTGTTGACCGGCCGGATACGACACTAAAAAATGACTTTTACGTTGGCAATCGTCCGCCATTGACCCCCAGCCCATTTATGAAGCTGCCGATGGGCGCCGTTCAGCCGAAGGGCTGGCTGCGAAGGCAGCTTGAGCTTGAAGCAGAAGGTTTTAGCGGCCGCCTCCTTGAAATCAGCCAGTTCGTCAAGAAGGAGAACAACGCCTGGCTTAGCCCCAAAGGTGAAGGCCACAGCGGCTGGGAGGAAGTGCCATACTGGCTCAAAGGTTTCGGCGACCTCGGTTATGTCCTCGAAGACCAGCGCATAATTAAGGAAGCCCGCCAGTGGATTGAGGCGGCAATAGCAAGCCAGCGCGAAGATGGCTACTTTGGCCCACGCTCCAATCTAACTAACATAAAAGGTAAGACCGACCTGTGGCCAAATATGATAATGCTCAACATATTACAGTCATACTACGAATACAGCGGCGACAAGCGAGTCCTTGACCTTATGACTAAATACTTCAAATGGCAGCTGACTATCCCTGACCCGGATTTCTTAGAGCCGTTCTGGCAGAACCAGCGGGCCAGCGATAACCTCGCCAGCGTCTATTGGCTTTATAACATAACCGGCGACAGGTGGCTTCTGGAGCTTGCCGAGAAGATACACCGCAATACCGCCGACTGGACGGGCGGCGTCGCCAGTTGGCATGGCGTAAATATCAGCCAGTGTTTCCGCGGGCCCGGCATTTTTTACCAGCAGTCAAAAGACCCCAAGCACTTAGCCGCCACCGAGCGCGACTACGATACCGTAAGAGGCATTTATGGCCAGGTGCCGGGCGGATTATACGGGGCCGACGAAAACTGCCGCGAGGGCTATATTGACCCACGCCAGGGCACCGAATCCTGCACAATGGTGGAGATGATGCTCTCGGATGAGATGCTGCTTAAAGTTACCGGCGACCCCAAATGGGCCGACCGTTGCGAGGATGTGGCGTTTAATTCGTGGCCTGCCTCGATGACGCCGGACCTCAAGGCCCTGCGTTATCTTACCGCCCCTAATCAGATTCTCTCTGACCGAAATAATAAATCGCCCGGTGTGCAAAATGACGGCCCGATGTTTCTTTATGACCCATACGACCATCGCTGCTGCCAGCATAACGTTGCTCACGGCTGGCCCTATTACACCGAGCACCTCTGGATGGCCGCTCCCGGCAACGGCCTGGCCGCCGTTCTGTATGCCCCTTGCCAGGTTAATGCCAAGGTCGGCGGCGGCTCAGAGGTTACCATTATTGAAAAGACCAATTATCCCTTCGATGAAAAAATCCAACTGACTATCAAGACCGCGAAAGCTGTTCGCTTCCCGCTTTACCTTCGCGTGCCCGCTTGGTGTGAAAGTCCGGAGGTTGCTATCAATGGCGAAAAAGCAGTGGAGTTTGGCGCTCCTTCTACACGTCGCTGGCTCCTGGTTGACCGCACCTGGAAAGATGGCGACCGGCTGACGTTGATATTGCCGGCAAAAATTACGATTACAAAGTGGACTAAGAATCAAAACAGCGTCTCCGTCAATCGCGGCCCACTGACGTATTCATTGAAAATCGGCGAAAAGTATGTCAGGGCCGGCGGCACAGACAAATGGCCTGCCTGGGAAATACATCCTACGACGGCGTGGAATTATGGGCTGTTGGTCAACGAGGCCAATCCCGCCGCATCGTTTGAGATTGTCCGTAAGAGTTGGCCTAAAGATAATCAGCCATTCGAGGCCGCCGTTGCTCCAATTGAGCTGCGAGCAAGAGCCAAGAAAATTCCCAGCTGGCAAAAAGATAACCTGGGCCTGGTCGGAAAGCTCCAGCCCGGCCCCGTCAAGTCCGCTGAGCCGGTCGAGACTGTTACACTGATTCCAATGGGCTGTGCTCGCCTGCGGATTTCATCATTTCCAATAATTGGTGAAGGTCCTGACGTCCGTGAATGGATTGTAAATAGTGAAAAGTAGTAAATAGCGCAGGTGCTTGGCTAAAAATACTTCTATGGCAAGAGACAAGATAACAATAGTAGGTGCCGGCAAGGTCGGCGCAACTGCCGCTCATATCGCCGCAGCTAAAAATCTCGGTGACATCGTTCTAATAGATGTCGTCAAGGGTCTTGCCGAAGGAAAAGCCCTCGACATCGGCCAGGCAGGGCCCATCCAGCTTTATGATTCTAACATCATCGGCACGTGCGATTGGGAAAAGACTGCGGGTAGCAGCATCGTTGTCATAACAAGCGGCGTTCCTCGCAAGCCGGGTATGAGCCGCGACCAGCTTCTTGTAACAAACGTCCAGATTGTCAAAGATGTCGGCACAGAAATAGCTAAGTTTTCGCCTGATAGTATAGTCATTGTGGTCAGTAATCCGCTTGATGCAATGGTCTATACCGCTGCGAAAGTTACCGGCTTTGCCAACAATAAAGTTATGGGAATGGCCGGCGCCCTCGATGCCTCCCGCTTCGGCTACTTTCTCGCAAATGAGCTGGGTGTCAGCGTAGAGGATATAAAATGCGTCCTTATGGGCGGCCATGGCGATGATATGGTTCCTCTGCCGCGGTTCACTTCTGTAGGCGGAATTCCTGTAACCGAGCTGCTCGATAAAAACAAAATTGCACAGCTTATCGAACTGACCCGAAATGGCGGCATAGAGGTCGTCAACCTGCTCGGCTACAGCGCCTACTATGCCCCCGCCGCCGGCGCAGTTAAAATGGCACAGGCAATCTTGCAAGATAAAAAAATCTTGCTATCCTGTTGTGCCTATTGTGATAAAGAATACGATGTGGGCGGCTACTTTGTCGGTGTCCCGGCTATATTGGGTAAAAATGGCGTCGAAAGAGTTATCGAGCTTGATTTAACCGGCTCCGAGCGGGCGGAGTTTGAGAAGTCACTATCTGGTGTAAAGGAGCTTGCAGTAAAAGTCGATGAATTTCTACGGTAGTAACCACATCCGGACTTTTTCTTTTCGTTTCCCCAACGATAATATAAAAGTGGTATTCTGTAGTAGCGTTTTTAAGAGCAGGAATTCCGATGGAATTACTAAAGCAAATTAAGGAAGCCGAAACCCAGACGCAGCGAATTATCGACCGTGCCAAAGCCGACGCTTCTGCTGCGTCTGATGAAGCTCGCAAAAAGCGGCAGGCATCTGTTGTAGAAGCTGAGCAGCAAAGAAGAAAGGCCATCGAGTCCGCCACAGACGCGGCGAAAGCTCAAGGTCTGGCCGAGGCCCAAAACCTCAAAGAGCAGGCAAAAAAGACCCGCCAGCAGCTGTGGCAAAAGGCAGAAGGTAAAATCCCCACAGCGGCGGAAAAGGTAGTGGGTTACTTGAAGGGCTAACTATGGCGATAGCCAAAATGGCAAAAGTCTTGATTGTTACCCACCGCACGCAAGCCTCAGAGCTTATGGAGGCGTTGCAGCGGGAGGGTATTTGCCAGATTCTCAGCGCAAAGGAGGCCGCTGTTACTAAGGATTGGCCCGAGTTTGCTGTTACGTCAGAGCAGCCCAGAGATGTTGAAGGATTGTTGCACCGCCTTGAAAAAAGTATCGCATTTCTTAATGGCTACACCAAAGCCCGCAAGGGTCTGGCCGGTGTTCTTTCACCGCGAGCTATTGTCGATGAACGATTGTATAGCAAGGTCGTTTCGGACCCGCAGATTCTCGATGTGACAAGCCAGTGCGAGCAAATCGAGACAGCGATAGAGAAAACAAAGGGCCAGATTGAAAACCTGCGTTCCACATTGGAGCAGCTCTATCCCTGGTCGGCTCTCGAAACGCCGGTGGAAGAGATTGGCCGGCTTCAGCAGACAGTTTGCCTGGCAGGATTACTCCCAAGCCGACAATTTGAACAGGTAGAGCCAAAAATTGCTGAGCTTGGCGCGGCAATTGAAAATAAGGGAGGCACCGCCGGCAAATTTGCCTGCCTGATTGTTTGTCTAAAAGACCAGGCCGACCAGGTGCAAAAGCTGCTTCGTTCAGCCGATTTTGAGCCGGTTACCTTTGAGCCGATGACCGGCACAATAGCAGAGCTGATAAAACGCCATAGCGAACAGCTAAATGATGCGGAAAGGCAGTTGAAGGACCAGTATGAAAAAGCGGCGACGCTGGCTGGGAAGCTGCTGGATGTCGAGATTCTTCACGACCATTATGGGAATCTATTAAATAGAGAGCAGGTAAAAAGCTCCGCCCCGGCGACAAACTATACGGTCGTTCTTGAGGGCTGGGTAAAAGAAAAAAACTATAAACGTCTTGAAAAGATAGTTGCTGGTTTCCATGCGTCGAGCTTGACCAGAATCGCACCGGCCGAAGGCGAGGAAATCCCGGTTGATATAGAGAATAAAAATGTTATCAAACCGTTTGAAGTAATAACCCGCCTCTATGGTATGCCGATGCACTTCAACGTTGACCCCACGGTATTTCTTGCGCCTTTCTTTGCCCTGTTTTTTGGAATCTGCATCGGTGACGCCGGCTACGGCCTCGTTATGCTCGTTGTGGCAATTTTGCTTGCCAGAAAGATGCAGGGCGACAAAAAATTGGTCTGGATGCTCGGGATTTGCTCGGTTTTTGCTGTTTTGGTCGGCGCGCTGACCGGCTCGTGGTTCGGTAACTTGACTGAGAATTTTATCCCGGGGCTGGACGGCCTGCGAAAAAAAATAATGTTGTTTGACCCGATGGAAAATCCTATGCTGCTTTTTGGCATCTCGATGCTGCTCGGTTACATCCACATTATGACCGGCCTGCTTATCGCCTTTGTGCATAACTTGAAGCAGAAGGATTACATTGCTGCGTTCTGCGACCAGCTCACCTGGCTGGTTATGCTCAATTCGGTAGTCGTTTTCGGGACAAGTAAAGCCGGCTATGTCCCGCCTCAAGTTGGCAGATACTTTGGCCTGCTGGCTATCATCCCGGCCGTAACAATCGTGTTTTTTAGCACCCGTGAAGGCGGTTGGGGAGGCCGGATTGGTATGGGGGTGTATAACCTCTTTAGTTCGATTTTTTACCTCGGCGACGTCCTCAGCTACCTGCGTCTGATGGGGCTGTGTATGGTCAGCGCAGGTATGGCTATGGCTATGAATATCCTTGCTGAAACGGTATCGAAAATGCCCGTCGTAGGCATCGTTATTGCAATAGTCATTCTTATCATCGGCCACGGATTTAACCTCTTCCTGTCGATTTTGGGTGCATTCGTCCACACTATGCGATTGCAGTTTGTGGAGTTCTTCCCTAAGTTCCTTGTTGGCGGCGGCAGATTGTTTGAGCCGTTAAGCAAAAGGTATGGACACATACAAATAGTAGGACCTGCGCAAATTAAAATGCAAGGTGACAAATAAAGAACCAGGTATAGTTTGAATTTTAGTATTTGATTTTTTGGAGGTCTAACAATGGATATTGGACTGGCGTTGGCTTTGAGTGGTGCTGGAATGGCGGCCCTTTTATCCGGCATCGGCTCATCTATCGGAATTAACATCTCCAGCAAGGCCGCCACAAGCATATTAAGTGAGAAGCCGGAAAGGTATGGCCAATTCTTTATTATGGTGGTGCTGCCCGGCACGCAGGGCTTCTACGGCTTCCTGGCGGCATTTATGACGATGTCTAAGCTCAACTTCTTCAGCGGAACTATACTGCAGGTTGACCCGAAGCTGGGGCTGCAAATCCTGGCGGCCTGTATTCCGGTGGCTTTCGCAGGCCTGGTAACCGCAATTTATCAGGGTAAGGTCGCCGCCTCAGGTATAATAATGGCTGCAAAAAGGCCCGAAATGGCGTTCAAGGCCGGCGTCATTTATGCGGTTATGGTCGAAATCTATGCGATTCTGGGCTTAATGACGACACTCCTTATCCTGTTAAAAGGCATTACCTGGCCGACTGCCTAACAAACTAAGATAAGCGCCAAACGCACAATCAATTACAAGCTCAAGGAACGACTATGGAAGCACAGAACGTAATAGACAAGATATTGGCCGACGCAAAAGCCGAGGCGGAAAAAATAACCATAGAGGCCAAAGACAAGGACTCTGCCGAGCAAGCCAAACTTTCCAAACAACTGGATGAATACAGAAGGCAGACCGAAATCCTTGCCGACAGGGCCGCCAAAGATGAAAAATCGCACATCCTTGCGGCGGCAAGAATGGAAATTGCAATGGAGTTTTTGGCTGAGAAAAGAAAAATTCTTGACGAAGTATTCAGCCAGGCACGCCGGCAGCTGCAAAATCTGCCGGACGACCAGTATCGTAACCTCGTATCCAAACTTTTGCTCGAATCGGTCCAGACCGGCCACGAAGAAGTTGTGGTTGATAAGAATGAAAATCGAATCGACCAGCAGCTTATCGAGCTGGCTAATCAAAAACTTGGTTCTGCCGGAAAGGGCAATTTGAGATTGTCCCAGGAAAAGCAGGATATCGATGGCGGCTTTATTTTAAGAAGCGGCAGAATAAAAACCAATGTCTCTTTCGATGTGTTGTTCCAGCGGGCTCGCAAAGAGCTGGAAATCGAATTGGCCAAAGACCTGTTTGCAAAATAAAAATTTTGGATTTTTGTCATTTGAATTTGTTTCGGATTTCGATATTCGAATTTCGGATTTATGCAAAATACAGAATCTAAACAAGCTACTCTTGATTTTTACATCTATCCGCCCATCGGCACCGACAACTGGCGATACCTCTGGCAGACCGCTCAGGTCCGAATGCTTGAAACGCGTATGCTGAGCAAAGCGACTCTCTTGGATATGGCCAACGCTGCAACCTTCGACCAGACCGCCGATTTGCTCACCGGCGGCGAATATGCCCTTGCCCCCGCGAAAGACCGTTTCGCTGAGGTCGATAGTTTATTGCATCGCCAAAGAATGATATTGCGAGGACTTTTTGGCGAGCTTATGATTGATAAGGATGTCATAAAGCTCTTTAGAGCACGTGATGATTTTGCAAACCTGCGTCTGTCAATCAGGCGGCTCGTGACCAAAAAGCCGATAGGTGCCGATTACAGTAGCGATGGTAATGTTTCGCCTGAGCAGCTCAAAGAGGCATTCGAGCAGGAAAATTACAGTGTTCTGCCCGACTATGTGCGGCAGGCGGCGGAACAGGCGGTCCTTGGCTACTATCAAAGCAAAGATATTCGACAAATCGACTCTGTAATTGATAGTATGCAGGCAAGGTATAATCTCAAAGTGGCGCAGAAGCTGGAAAATATCTTCCTGCTTGGTCTTTTTGGAATACAAATCGACCTGACCAACATTCGCACAATGTTTCGGCTAAAGTTCACACAATCACAGGACGAATTTGGGCCGGATAAGGTTTTTCTAAAAGGCGGCTACGTTGCACTGGACCGTCTGGCGCACGGCCTGGAAGTAGGTTATGAGGCGCTCGGCCCGTTATTTTTTGTAACGCCATATAACCGCGTTGTCGAGATGGGCGCTAACTACATAGTGTCGAATAAGTCTTTTTTGAAGCTTGAGCAGCAGTGCGATGAACATTTGACCGAGTTTCTAAGGACTACCGCCAACATCGTTACAGGGCCGCAGCCGATTATTGCATATTTACTAATGAAGGAAAATGAGATTCGCACAGTTCGGCTGCTCCTGACCGCCAAGAAGAATCATTTAGACACAAAATTAATTCTTGACCGAATTTCGTGACCTGCAAGACAAAACGTGGAGCACGATAGACGAGCGACGAATATATGGAAGGCAAAGTTGCAGTCATAGGTAACGCAGATTTTGTGATGCCGTTTTCGGCTCTCGGTGTGGATACTTACGATGTGGGCCACACAAATGAGCAAATGACGGAAGCCGCAAGCAAAATTGTCAGCGATAAATACGCCCTTGTGGTCGTTGCTGAGAATATTGCGCCGGTCGTTGAATCGGTATTTGCGGATTTTGAGAATATGCCGACGCCCTGTATTGTAGTTGTCCCATTTACCACCGAATCCGAGGGCTTTGCGACCAGGGAATTAGGCAAGGTCCTCAAAATGTCAACAGGGATAAATATCTTCGAGAACAGTTCATAGAAGGTTTTGATGATGAACCAGACAAAAGAGCCCAAAGTAGTCAAAGTCGCAGGACCAGTTGTTGTTGCGGAAGGTATGACCGGCTCGCGGATGTATGACGTCGTTCGAGTCGGCGCCCTCAAACTCATCGGCGAAATCGTCGAGCTGCGCGGCGATTTGGCCTCAATCCAGGTCTATGAAGAGACCACCGGCATCGGTCCAGGCGAGCCGGTCGTTGATACGAAGGTGCCGCTGAGTGTCGAGCTGGGCCCGGGCCTGATTGAGAGTATTTACGATGGTATCCAGAGGCCGCTCAACTCGCTGGTAAAAATCGAAGGCGACTTTATGAGTAGGGGCAGCTCCCTTCCAGGCCTCGATAGAAAAAGAAAGTGGCGCTTCAAGCCGACTGTCTCTGACGGCACAAAGGTCTCTGCCGGTGACATCGTTGGCCAGGTTCAGGAAACCCCGGCCGTTCTGCACAAAATTATGGTCCCCTTCGGCATTGAAGGCACTATACGCAAAATTACCGAGGGCGATTACACGGTCGAGGACACGATAGCTATCTGCATCTGTGATGATGGCAGCCAGACGGAATTGAAACTTATGCAAAAAGGGCCCGTCAGAATCGCCCGCCAGATAAGAAAGCGGCTTGCGCCAAACAAGATTCTTGTTACCGGTCAGCGTGTAATCGATACCTTCTTCCCAACTGCAAAAGGAGGCACCGCCTGCGTGCCGGGGCCCTTCGGCTCAGGCAAAACTGTCGTCCAGCATCAGTTGGCCAAGTGGGTCGATGCCGATATCGTTGTTTATGTCGGCTGCGGCGAACGCGGCAACGAAATGACCGATGTGCTGATGGAGTTCCCTGAGCTAAAAGACCCGCGCTCCGGCGAACCATTGATGCGGCGGTCAGTCCTGATTGCAAACACCTCCAATATGCCCGTCGCAGCCCGTGAGGCCTCCGTCTATACAGGAATCACCATCGCAGAGTATTTCCGCGATATGGGTTATGTGGTGGCGCTAATGGCCGACAGCACCAGCCGATGGGCAGAGGCAATGCGCGAAATATCAACGCGGCTCGAAGAGATGCCTGCCGAGGAAGGTTACCCAGCTTATCTGGCGGCACGTATTGCAGCGTTTTACGAGAGAGCCGGCCGCGTCAATTGTTTCGGCGCTCCCCAACGAGAAGGGTCCCTCTCAATTATCGGCGCCGTAAGCCCGCCGGGCGGCGACCTGTCCGATTCGGTCGTCCAGGCAACCCTCCACGTAGTCCCCGTCTTCTGGTCACTAAAGGGTGAGCTTGCCTATCAGAGACACTTTCCGGCCATTGATTGGCTTACCTCATATTCCTTCTATAAGCAATACCTTAAGGAATGTTTCAAGGATAAAGACCAGGGAGTGGAAATGGAGCAGTTGACTACCAAGGCGATGGGTTTATTGGAGCAGGAAGCCGAGCTTCTTGAGATTGTTCGCTTGGTTGGTGCCGAAGCCCTCTCGCCCACGGACCGGCTGGCCCTCGAAACCGCGAGGTCCATCCGCGAGGATTTTCTACACCAGAACGCCTTCCATCGCGTCGATACATATACTTCGATGACAAAGCAGTATGAAATGCTCAAGACCATCCTGCACTTTCATAAGCAAGCCCTTGCTGCAATTGAGGCAGGTGTCGAGACCGCTGATATATTCAAGCTGCCTGTGCGAGAGGAAATTGCCAGGGCAAAGTATATACCGGAATCCGATATCGACAAAATTTCAAAAATCAGGCAAACAGTTGATGAGCAAATGAAACAACTGCACGCTGCTGCGGCAGCTTAGATGGAACCGGATTGATGCAGAAAACGAGATACGAAATACGCATTTGTCATTCTGAGCCCGCCGAAGGCGGGCGAAGAATCTGGCCAGCGAAGAAGGGATTCTTCACTCCGCTACGCTCCATTCAGAATGACAGACATTGGCAATATGTGATACGAAATTAGGAGTTTTCAATGCTTGCTATAAAAGAATATCAGACGGTTGCCAATATCTCCGGCCCATTGATGCTGGTCGAAATGGTTGACCGTGCCAAATACGGCCACATCGTTGATATCGAGCTCGGCGACGGCTCGATACGCCACGGCCAAATCCTCCAGGTCGAGAACGACAAGGTCCTCGTCCAGGTCTTCGAGGGCACTCGAGGCATTGATGTCGATACCAGCACCGTCCGCTTTTTGGGCCGGCCTCTGGAATTGGCTGTCTCGCCCGAAATTTTAGGCAGGGTCTTCAACGGTCTCGGAATTCCAAAAGACGATGGCCCCAAAATTATCCCCGTCAAACGCTTAGACATTAACGGCCAGCCAATAAATCCTTATGCCCGCGATTACCCAAATGAATTCATCCAGACAGGAATCTCCACAATCGACGGTTTGAACCCGCTCGTTCGCGGGCAGAAGCTGCCGATATTTTCAGGTGCCGGCCTGCCTCACGACCAGATAACCGCCCAGCTTGCCCGCCAGGCGACGGTCCTCGGTAAGGGCGAAGAATTTGCCGTCGTCTTTGCCGCAATGGGAATTACATTTGAGTCAGCCCAGTTCTTTATCAACGACCTGTACCAGACCGGCGCTATTGAGCGTGCCGTTATGTTCGTCAACCTCGCCAACGACCCGGCGATTGAGCGGATCGCCACGCCCCGGTTCGCCCTCACCGCCGCAGAATACTTGGCGTTTGAATTAGATATGCATGTGCTTGTTATCTTAAACGATATGACCAATTACTGTGAGGCGCTTCGGGAAATCAGCGCCGCCAGGAAAGAAGTGCCCGGACGCCGCGGATACCCTGGCTACCTCTATACCGACCTGGCAACCGTTTATGAAAGAGCGGGGCGAATCAAAGGGAAAAAGGGCTCAATTACTATGGTGCCGGTGTTGACGATGCCTGAGGACGACAAGACCCACCCCGTGCCGGACCTGACCGGCTATATCACCGAGGGCCAGGTGATTATATCGCGGGCATTGCACCGAAAGGGGATTTCGCCGCCGGTCGATGTCCTGCCGAGCTTGTCGCGATTGAAAGACAAAGGCATCGGCAAGGGCAAGACCCGCGAGGACCACGCCGACCTTTATAACCAATTATATGCCGCCTACGCCCGGGGCAAAGAGACGCAGGAGCTTGCAACAATTATGGGCGAGGCCGCTCTTTCTGATGATGACAAAAAATATATGGCTTTCGCCGAGAAGTTCGAGGCCCGCTACGTCTCGCAGGACTATTATGAAAATCGCTCGGTTGAAACGACCTTGGACCTGGGCTGGGAGCTACTTAGTATGTTCGAGAACGTCGAGCTGAAGCGCATCGACGTCAAGCTGATTGAGAAATATATGCCCCGCTTTCGCAAAACCGTTAGCCACGAAGACACAAAGGCACAAAGATAGAAAAATAGATAACAAAAATTGTTAGTGTCTTAGTGTCTTTGTGGCAAGAAAAATAAATTATGATTGCAACTGTTAATGCTACACGAATGGAGCTATTGCGATTGCGGAAGCGCGTTGCGCTTGCCATAAGGGGTCATCGTCTGCTTCGTGAAAAGCGGGATGAGATTTCCCGCCAGTTGATTCAGATAGCAAGACAGATTCAGCCACTCCGCCAGAAGGTTGAAGCGGAGCTGCTCGAAACATCAAGGCGTTTTTTGCTGGCGCGAGCGACGGTGGAGCCGGAGGATATAAAGGCCGCTCTCGAAGTTCCCACCAAAAAATTTTCCCTTGCAATCAAGTTTGCCCGCGTAATGAACGTAAAAGTTCCGCACCTGCTAAAAGAAATATCCGGCGACATTATCTGCTATGGCTTTGCAACGACATCCGGCGAAATGGATGTTGCGCTACTCGCCCTGGAACGGGCCTTCGATGATTTGATTAAGTTAGCTGAAAAGGAAAAGCAGGCCCGATTGTTGGCGACCGAGCTTCAGATGACCCGCAGGCGCGTCAATGTATTAGAGCACGTTGTAATCCCGGAATTGCACGTGACTATCAGGTTTATTTACGACAAGCTCGCCGAAGCCGAACGCGATAATACCACCCGTCTTATGAAAATCGCTGACATAATAAGGGCGTGATTCGTGGCTCGTCGCTCGTGGTTCGTGACTTGTGTCTCGTATTTTCACTTCGACATTCGGCGTTTCTTGTTCGCTATTCTTTAAGGTCATTCCCGCGCAGGCGGGAATCCACAATTTTAGGTCATTGCGAGCCCCCATTTGTCGGGGCGTGGCAATCTCAATTCTCATTTTGCTCTGTAGAAAAGAGTATAAGTCATTTCGACCGAAGTCCCGACTTGTCGGGACACAGTGGAGAAATCTATTCAAAAAACAGACCTGCCCCGAGCGTAGTCGAGGGAGTCGAGAAATCTATTGAACAACGGTCTTTCCGCGATGCCGAAGATCCGCCTGCAGCGGAACACGGAATCCATTTTCTCCCGCCACAATAAACTCAAAACCCAAAACTCAAAACTAATCTGCCCCCTCCCTATCCGGCATCTTCCTTCTGCTTGGCGATGGTAAACAGATCTTGCTGAATCGAGGCCGCGGCAACACATGCGACGCGCGCGACCTCCGCCAGAAGCTCCGGCAAAGGTTTTACCCACGGTTGATCCGGAAATGGTAAGCCGCCTTTTTTGATCAGTTCCTGGTTTCCCTTGGGCACGTTATTATGCAGACGCACAAATACTGGCACATGGTTGTCTCGCCGCAGTTCCTCGACCGCGCCTTCCCAGGTTCCACCTTTCTGATGATCAGCGATTACGACAACAGCATAATCGCTCAAAGCGTATATGTATTTATTTCGGCTCATGGCATTGCCCACATTCCATCCTGCTTCTGGATAATAGGGCGAAACCAGTACGAGCTGTTGGCTTCGAACACGCTCGCGGGCTTCCTGGCGCAACGATGTTTTCAGTAGACTGTCGGCCATTACGCCGACCACCGTTCCTCCCGCCTCCAAAGCCGCACCCATGGCAATCTGGTCTATCCCTCTGGCACCGCCTGAGATGATACATATTCCTTGCATGGCCGTGTGCCTTGACACATCCGCAGCAAAATCTGAACTATCGTGGTCTATGTTTCTGGATCCCACCACCGCCAGTCCTCCGTCATCAAGAAGCCGTCGCTCCCCAATCCCGTACAAAATGGGAGGCGCTTGAATTTTCAGATGATCTCGCAAACGTCGCGGATAATCAGCATCACTTCGGCAGACCACCCACACTCCCTTGTTCGTCCATCGTTCCAGGGCAAACGCCATTTCCGCACCGCGGGCCAATAACCACTCGCAACGGGCCGGATCCATGCCTGTCGGATGTTCATTTTTCAATGTTTCGAGTGCCGTTCCTGTCACCAAATCCGCAGGATGGTACTTGTGACTATTCAACCAAGCTGCTATTCGGTTGTACTCAGATAATGACATCGGAACATTGTCATCCTTTTTCCTTTCGCCGAAAAAACCGCACAACAGTAGAATAGCCTTGGCATCTTCAGATAACTTTAATATATCCATGCACATACCTAACTCGCTCGTGTCAAAGTCAAAGCCAACGGATACACACGGGGGCATCCTGCTCGCCGCAACAACGCCGCAATCACAGTAAAGGTCCATCCGGAATCGGTCATGTCATCCAGCAGAATAGCCGGGTCTATTTGTACCAGATTTTGATCAATCTCGAAAACCCCGTCCAGATTGTGCGCTTGTTGAAAGCTGTTTTCCATTTCCTTCTGAGGGTGATTCCCCCTAACCTTACGCACGCACTGGGAAAACGCAAGTCCCAATCTGGCGGCGAGCTGCTGCGCAAAGTCCGGCACAAGATCCGGATAATTCGAAGAGGGCACACATGTAACCCAGCAAGGTGCAGGATCGGGCACCCATTTCTTGAACATTTCCACGCAGCCGTCTATCAGCTCATCGGGAAAACGACCTGCTTGGTACTTACCCTTCTTGACCAACTCACCCCATCCGGCATCCCCCCAGATGGAGAGCGCTAGTCCCTCCGCCGCCTGCAAATCCACTCCGATCCGTCCATGAAAACCATAGATGGGGAATACATCCCCAGTCGGCCACTTCCGGCGTGGTTTGATGGTTTGATGACTTCGCCGTAAAAACACCGCAGCCTCATTGGTCAGTTTGTGACCCGCTGTTGTAGACAATAATGGCATTCCTACGCAATTGGCACATCTTCCGCATGTCTTCGCGTGAGGGTCATCCAGTTTGAGCGCCAGATATTGCATCAGGCACTGGTCTGTCTGCATATATGTTAGCATATCTTGCTGCTCGGCCTTACGAATTGCAGTCAACCGATCGATCTTTTCCTGATCCACCCGGTATGTTACCGCAGTGGTGAACCACTTCGATTTCTGTTTTATGATTGGTGAAGGGTCTTCAACCGAAAGGAGATTGAGAACCTTTTCAATCTGGCTGTGGCGCAGATTCAACTGCGACTCCAACTCTGGAACAGACAGACCGTCCGGTGCGGCATCGAGTGCTTGCAGAATCGCGGTCACATGTGCCTGAAGCGGAAACGCCGTGCGTATGAAGTAATCTGTGATCTCTTCATCTTCTTCGCCGCCCAATAATATCCCATAGGCCTGATCCACGGCGCGGCCAGCCCGGCCCACCTGCTGATAGTAGTGCACGACCGATCCCGGTCTCTGGAAATGGATAACAAAGCCGAGATCAGGCTTGTCAAATCCCATACCCAGCGCCACGGTAGAGACTAACGCTTTAATCTGGTTGTTCAGCAGTTGTTCTTCCAGATCCTCACGACGGGATCGACCATCCTCATTGTCTTCCAAATCTGCGTGATAAGCCTCCGCCTTGATGTGGTTGCACCGCAGCCATTTCGCAACCCGCTCGGCGTCCCGAATTGTCAAAGTATAGACTATACCGCTGCCCTTCATGCGGGGTACATTCTCCGCAAGCCAGGCCATGCGGGCCGCGGAGTTTGGAAGCCAGATATTTTGTAGCAATAGGCTTTTACGAATCAGCGGACCGCGCACAACCTGAAGCTGACCCAACTGGGTGGCCACATCTTGCACAACACGGTTGTTCGCCGTGGCTGTGGTCGCCAAAACAGGTAGGTTTCCCGGCAATGCCTGCAAGACTCGCACAATACGGCGGTAGTCAGGACGAAAATCATGGCCCCAATCGGAAATACAGTGCGCTTCGTCCACCACGAAGAATCCCACACGGTTTGCGATACGCTGGAGTACATTGGTGCGGAAATCATCGTTAGCCAGACGTTCCGGTGAAATCAGCAGGATGTCCACCTGATTTTGATGGAGCGATTCCTCAACCTGCTTCCACTTGTCAGGATTGCTAGAATTTATCGTTTCCGCACGAATGCTCAGACCTTGCGCCGCCGCAATCTGGTTGCGCATCAATGCGAGCAGGGGCGAGATTAAAAGGGTGGGCCCCATTCCTTGTTCGCGTAACAGTTTGGTCGCCACAAAATAGACCATACTCTTGCCCCAACCGGTGCGCTGCACAACAAGCAGACGCCGCCTTTGCGACAAGGCTTCGATACACTCCCACTGCCCGTCCCGGAACTGGGCGGCCGGCTGTCCTAATGCCTGCCGCAAATAAGCAAGTGCTTGTTCTCTCATGCCCTCGGTCTCCTACTCATCGTCTCGACCTCCCTTGTTGTAAAGGGAGTTGTTCGTCAAGGCGACGAGCCTTCTCGGGGTCAGCTCGTTGTCCACGGTCAGTTCACCGATCTTGGCCCTGAGGCGGTGGACTTCGAATCTTAGAATATCCTTACCCACACCTATCCGCCCATCCCAACCAACTCCTCCTACCGAGATACAAAATACGCTTCACGCTTCACAAAACACGCCGCAACTACTCAAACTCATTCTACCCCCAAAATCCGACAATCAAAAGCAAAAAACTTACATCTATTTTTACTCGTTTCCGCTTTTCTCTGAGTTTCGGCCAGCTTACGCATAAGGACAACAAAGTTGGCCTTGTGGACGAAGGCATAACACCGCCGCAAAAACTCGTTTTGAGGACGGTGCCTGTCGAGTACACCAAGCTGGCCAACCGTGAAATCCCGTGTTAACCTGTGTCTAAAATCTCTGTGGTCTCTGTGACCTCTGTGGCTAAATTTGTGCAAGTCAAGACATAGGTAACAGTTCACTGCCAAGACATGGGTAACAGATA
>CAZKOQ010000012.1:0-20868 GCA_964554425.1 uncultured Pirellulales bacterium
TTCCTTGGGTAGGTTATTTAGTCTGAGTGAGACACGCTGGGCGTGCTGATTTACGGGAATCAGGACCCAGTCGCCATCTGTTTTGGTGAGCATCAATTGCGGTCCCTGTTTGTCTATGGAGCCAAAGGTTTCATCTGCGACGGCGGTTGAGAGGACTTTAGGACGCTCTCCCACGATTGCCGGTTCGAGTGCTCGTAACTGGCGGCAAACCTTCATCAAGTCCGCCCATAAGGGGCTATCCTTCTCGATATAATCCGTCCCCCAGTAAAGAATTGCATTTGCGCCGTGAACGACTGCATCAAAAGCCATAAAGCGAGTTTCATGGAAATCAGGACGTCGGCCTTTGTTTAGGTCCGGGTCGTTTTTGCCCTCCGCTGAGAGGTCTCGCCAGCCGAACCCTTGCAGCACCATCCAGGATGATTTACCTGGCGCCGTCTGGCGCATGCGGTCCGTGTATGCCCCGACGGCGCTCAAATCCCTATCCTTCAAATCGCTATGCCCGACGGCGGGACTGGCCGGCACCGGATAAATATCGCAGCCGGCAGCATCGACAACTTTATTATATTTCTGTAATCTCTGAACTGAATTTCGCGGGGCGTGATTTTGCCAAATGATGTGCTTGGAGTCGAGCTGCCTGACCACCAGGCAGCCACGGGCAATGGCGTCAGTTAATTCATCCGCCTGAGCCGGGCATTGGGACATCTTCCAATCCGGGTGAGGATTATTAACTGCCAGCTCATTCCATAGCATATCGTATATTTGCTCTGCTTGCTGCCACAATCCGCGTGCATCATAATCCTCGGCTGTTTGTAAAAGCGATAACCATTTAGTGATGGTTGACTTGGAGGCGCCGGCCCTGGCTTTTTCAATATTTTTGCGCAGCTCACTTTGCTGTCCGCCGGAAATCCAGCCGGAGCGGGACCACCACACATTCCAGACTGTCTCATCGGGCAGCTCCCAGACCAGTAAGGCAGGGTGGTCTTTGAAGCTGTTCACTATGCGTGTAAGGATTTGTTTGCCCGGCTGGTCATTTTCGCCTAACTTAACCGCAGAATTCAGACAAATCCACGCATAAAGATTGTGCTTGTGCACCCTGTTTAGCTCATTGACATCGCCAGGCACTCTAACCAGATTAAAACCGCTCTGGGCCATCGCTCTGAGCCGTTCGTTGTCTTTGGGCAGCTCATAGAGGCCAATAATAAAACTGGGAGTTCCATTGATTTTAAGAAAGCCATGCTTGTTGAAACGGTTGTCAGTTGCTATTCCACGAGCGTAAGCGGTATTGCCCTGGCGATGAATATTTGAACAGCAGGGGCTAACAAGTGCAAGCAATGCCAAGCACGATAGAACCTTATTTTGTCCGGCCATACACATAACTAAATCCCTCTGAAATAATAACCTGTTTTCATATATAGCTTAATAGTCAAACCCCAGCAAACTAAAATTCTGCGGAATTTTCTTGACAACCCTGCCGCCGATAGAGTAGATTATGTTCATAAGGAGAAGGGTGGAGCGAGGGTTACCCTCGCAGATTTCCACACCACACAAAGTCTCTTGTGCAACCCAGGGACGGCAAAAAGGCGGCTAATTACTGCGCGCCAGATAATAAACTCTAACAGATAATCGGCGGAACCGCACAATAGTCAGAAAAATATAAACTCAGGAGAAAGATGAAATGGAAAGTCGCGTGAAATCGCAGGGTTCGGGTGTTTTGTTCGAGAGGGGTAAAGACGCAATAGCTGCAGCAATAATGATTTTGGCCTTGCTCACACCTAATGCCCGGGCTACGATAGTCAATGGTGTAGTGCAGAATGGCTCGGTGGAAGATACGGACCCCCTGCTTTCGCCGCTTGCTGGGGCAACGGTTATTGACTTCGATAATGTTTCTGCTCCCTGCATTTTTGCACAGACGGTGCAATTAAGCGAGCTATATGCTCCGATGGGTGTGCATTTCAGCAGGATTGGTGGAAACGGCGGCGGGGCAATCTTGAACCAGTGCAGCTCTTTCGGCGTTGCATCCTTAAGCGGGGACAACTTCCTGGCATTCAACCGATTTGCGCAGCTATCAAACGGGGCGCCAGCATCGGACCCGGAGAAAATCCTTTTTGATACTTTGATGACCGAGGTTTCTATCTATGCCGCAGGCGGTTACTTGCCGAGCACATTTAAGATACAGGCATACGACGCCGCAGATATGCCGGTTGACAGCGATACAATTACAACTACCGGCTGGGCTCCGCTGACTGTCTCCTGGGGCAAAGGCATCGAATATGTCGTCCTGGAGGAAAGCGGCGGAGATGATGCGTTTGTGTATGACAACTTCTCCTTCACACCAATCCCTGAGCCGACTACAATTCTTCTGCTTGGTTTAGGCACAACAGCACTGGTAAGAAAACGCAAGGCATAGACAGACAGAACAAAGGGGAAGAGAGGTTCGAGCCCGTGTTTAATCCCACCTGTGTTTTTTGACAGAGGCCACGATTTTCTCTGCACAGGTCAGTGCAGCCAGACCCTCTTCGGCGCTGACTTCGGGTGCAAAGCGTCTATCGGCGACAGCTCGCAAAAATGTCTCCTGCTCCAGACGGACCGGCTCTTTGTCGTCTATCTGGAGCTGCTCGATGTGCAGCAAATCCGGCCAGTTGATGGTCGTCAGGTCAAGGTCTCCGGCTTCTCTGTGCTCTTTAATCCATTTAACAACGTCAACATTTTGGGCGGGCTTGATGACGATACCGTTCTTTTTAAGGTAATCAACACTCAAGTAGGCCTGACGGCTAAAGACCCGCAGCTTCCTTTCGGTTTTCAAAGCCAATCTGGATGCGGTGATATTGGCAATGCAGCCGTTTTCAAAGAAAATTCTTGCGTTACAAATGTCCTCTTTTTCTTCAATGACACTAAGTCCTACGGCGTCCACCTTTTTAATTTTGCTTGCCGCCAGCGACAGGATAATGTCTATATCGTGAATCATTACATCCAGCACGACGCCGACATCGTTTGAGCGGAACGGATACGGACTTATGCGGCTGGCCTCGATGAATTTCGGCTCGATGTCCAGACGTTTCATTGCCTGAACAATAGGATTGCAGCGTTCCGAATGTCCGACAGCGACAGCGCTTTTGCTTTTTCGGGCAAGCGCAACAATCTTCCTGCCTTCTTTGACATTGGCTGCCAGCGGTTTTTCAATTAGAACAGATATTCCCTTTTCGATGAAGATTTCCGCCAGCTCAAGATGCGTTACTGTAGGGGTCGCTATCGTAACGGCATCGACTTTGTCGAGGATGTCGCGGCAGGAGGTTGCGGCCTGACAATTATACTCGCCGGCGAGATGCTCCGCCTTTGATGGGACAATATCTACTATGGCAACGAGCCGGCTCTGAGGCAACTGACTATAGACCTTCGCATGGATTGTGCCCATTCTGCCGGCGCCTACAACTGCCGTGCGTATCTTGCCATTTTCCATCCCGTGCCCTCAAAGTAAGTAAACAGAATTCAGAATTCTGACTGCCGACTAATGCTTTCTAAACGTCTCCAAGTATCTGCCGAACTGGTGTTCGCTGCTTTTGGTTATTGCATCGACCATTGCTTTGACATTTTCATCGAGCGTGTCCTCTTGCGCGAGGGCTTTGGCGTTTTCCAGTAACGCACCGCCCCGGCGGTAGAGCTTCCTGTATGCCTCATATATCCGCTGCTGCTGCTCCGGGGCCAAGCTGGCCCGTTGCAGGCCGCGTTTATTTACGCCGCGAATTCTGGGCGGATAGTGGCCGCTGACGATAAGAAACGGCGGAACATCCCTGATGATTCCGGCGAAACCCGCGGCGTAGGCCCACCTGCCCAGAGTAACAAACTGATGCAGTCCAACGAGGCCGCTTATCCAGGCCCCGGTTTCAATCTTGCAATGCCCGCCCAGGTGCACACAGTTGCTCATAACAATTTTATCTTCAAGCATGCAATCGTGTCCGGCGTGTGCGCCAACCATAATGAAATTATCATTACCTATTTTCGTGAAGCCATCGGGGTGCATACTTGGATGGATTGTTACGTACTCGCGAAAGATGTTTCTGTCGCCAACGACAAGTCCGCCTATTTCCCCGCCGCCACCGAGGGCGAGCACCTGCGGTCTGCATCCGATTACACAGAAGGGAAAGAAATGATTATTTTTGCCGACCTTGACATTGCCGTCAATGACCACATTTGCATCAAGGACGTTGCCGCTGTCAAGAGAAACACCGCTGCCAATCACACAATTAGGCCCAACAATAACATCGGGAGCCAGCTGAGCGCCTTTATAGATTATGGCACTGGGATGTATTGTAGCCATTTTATACCTTCTGTTACCAAATACAGGAAATCTTAAATATCCGTTCTCATCACTGTCTCATCATCGACGAGCATAAACCTTATCTGCGCTTCGGCGACCAGCCGCTCACCAACCAGCGCCTTGCAGCGGCACTGTGCAGTCTTTTTCCCGACTCTGACCGCCTCGGCAGTAAGGATTAGCTGGTCGCCCGGCACGACTGTTCTTCGCAATTTTACGTCATCCATACTCAACAGCACTGCCAGCTTGCCGGTGTGCTCCAGCCGCTGCGCAAATAGAAGACCTGATATCTGCGCCATTGCCTCGACGATGAGCACTCCCGGCATAATGGGCGTGCCGGGGAAATGACCCTGGAAGAAGTGCTCGTTGTAAGTTACGTTCTTAATCCCTTTTATCCGCGTATCGCCCTCGACCTCAACGACCCTATCTACCAGTAAGAAGGGATAGCGGTGTGGGAGAATTTTTGCAATCTGACGGATATCCAGAATGGCATCGGTGCCGAACTTGCGGACGCGTTCTTCCTGCCGGGCGGACTCGTATAGCTTGCGAGCCAACTGCTGATTGAGCGAGTGCCCGCTTTTATAAGCGACAATCCTTCCGCTGATTGGTCGGCCTACCAGCGAGAGGTCGCCGATGAGGTCAACTATCTTGTGCCTGACGCACTCGTTGGGAAATCTGAAACTGTTTTTAATCGGCCCCTCCGAGTCAATAACGAGAATATCGCGAGAGCTAAGGTGCGTGCCTATGCCGCGGGCCTGAAATTGCTTTGCCTCGGCTTCGAGCAAGAATGTTCGAGCCGGCGCAAGATTCTTTTCAAAACTGTCCGTGGTAATCTGACAACTGTAAATCTGCCTGCCGACGCCGATGTGCCCGCCGTAATCGAGGTCGTAGATAATGCTTAATCCGTCGCTGGAGTTCGGAAGGGCGTAAATAGATGTATCGCCGGCGGTAATACTGATTGGCTCTCTGATAACAAACTCTTTTCGTCTTGCCTCCTGCTCTACAGAGCCAATGCGCTTAAGGACCTTGAAATATTCAGCGCTGCTACAGTCGGGGGCCGGCAGCTCCGGGCCTTCGACCTCCACTATTACATTGTCAATCTCCATCGCACTGATTGCAGCCAGACAATGCTCGACGGTTTCTATGCTGACAGGTCCTCTTTTTATAGAGGTGCGTCGGCTTCGCTCAGCGATGTTTGGGGCAACGGCGGTAATTCGCACCGGCTCCGGGACATCGGTCCGCACAAATACTATCCCGGTGTCGGCGGGAGCTGGGCGAAAAGTAACTTGCGCATCTTGGCCGCCGAACATACCTTTGCCAGAGAGTTTGGCTTCACTTTTTATCGTTTTTTGCAGCTTCAATTGCTTCGATTCTCTTATTTAGCTCTTTTAATTGCTCTACGGTCCTGGGCAGCCGCATCAACTGTCCGATTATCCGCATCGCATCTTTTCTGTCGATTGCCGGCGACCAGGCCATCTGCTTACCTGCGGAGACATCGCGCATAACACCGCCCTGGGCGGTAACCACCACACCATCTCCTATTTTTATGTTGTCTGCCAGGCCGACCTGGCCGGCCAGCACAACGCCATCGCCTATTTGGCAGCTGCCTGATATGCCAACCTGGCCTGCAATCAGGCAACATTTGCCAAGCACGACGTTGTGGCCGATTTGCACGAGGTTGTCAATCTTGGTGCCTGCCCCAATTATAGTATTTCCAAACTTCGCCCTGTCGATGCAGCAATTGGCGCCTATCTCGACGAAGTCTTCGATTAACACGCCGCCGTTGTGCGGGACGAGGCGGTGGCTGCCATCGACAAAAACATATCCAAAACCCGTCGAGCCGATTGCGCTGTTCGCCTGAATGATAACATTGTTACCTATCCGACAGTTATGATAAATAACAACATTGCTGTCGAGCCGACAGTTATTGCCAATTTGTGAGTCCTGGCCGATTTTGCAACCGCTGCCGATTACACTATTTTCGCCAATTTCCACCCCATCGTCAATGACCACGTTGGCTGCGATGGAGGCAGTCTTGGCCACTTTGACATTCTGTCCGATTCTGGCGGTCGGGTCGATGCCTTGAACAGCGGGCTTGAGCTTGGGCGCGAAGATATTAAGGGCTTCTATCAGAGCTGCGTTCACGTCCTTAACGAGCAATTGTGGCCCCGTAAAAGCCATAACTCGTTGACGAACAATGACCGCTCCGGCGTTCGACTTTTCAAGGGCAGGCAAGCGCTTGGTGTCTGCGATGAAGGTAATATTATTTTCGCCGGCGGTATCTACCGGCCCGACAGCGGTTATCTGTCTGTCCAGATGCGCCTGGTCGGCGACCAATTGTGCGCCGAGGCGCTTGGCCAATTCTGCAACCGTCAAAGCCATAGGATTCCCTGAAACAGAAATTGAAAAGCTGATAGAGGTCTCGGACCAAGCGGCTACCGTGCAGTTCGCCCGAACTATTTGACGGTGCTTTCCTGCGCATCCAGCCGGCCCATAACTTCGTCTGTGATGCTCGAACAGCCGCCGCTATAGAGCACTTTGTTGGTGCTCAGAGTCATCATAAGCTCATCTGCGCTCGAGGAGGGAAATTCCGGCTCATCCACATCCAGCACAATCTCAAGCCCTTTTTGCTGCGCCAGCTCACCTGTTATGCGGATGACCTCTTTATAAAGCTCTTCGGTCCAGCGCTGGTCTCTGACCATTCTTTGCTGACTATTAAATCGCTGCTGCGCTTCGAGGTTACCGCGCTTGACGAGCAGCTCCTTATACTGCGTCATATAATCGGGACTGGCTGGTTTGAGGGCCTTTAGCCCTGCTTCCTGGGCCTCGATTTCTTTCGTGAGTTTTTCCTCCTCCGCTTTCATTTTGACCTGTTCAGCGAGCGCCTGCTCCCTATACTTGGCATTTCTCTTGCAATTGCGGAAAATCTGTCTCACATTGACAACTCCGATTTTAGAGGCCGCTGAAGCCGGCTTATCTGCTTTCGGCTGGCCGAGACTATATCCATAGCCGGTAAACAGCACCGCCGCAGTTATCAAACAGCCCAAAACGATTGTCTTACTCTTCATAACTAAATCCTTTCTTGAATTCTGCCTCTAAAAGAGCAGCCCGCCTAAAGAGAAGCTGAAAGTCCGTGTTTCGTCCTGGTCATCCTTCATAAACGGCTTGGCAATCTCGAACCTCATCGGCACCGGCCCGAACCACTGTGGTATCAGTATCTGGATTCCTGTTCCTATGGAGGCGCGGTAGCCGCCAGTATCGATCATGCCGCTGTCCATAAAGAATAACGCGAAAAAGTTCTCGCCCACCAGAGGCATCGTTACCTCGGCGTTGGCTAAAAATATCCAGTCGCTGCCTATCGGGTCTTTGCGACTCGGCGTTGCAACACCGGTCTGCCAGCCCCTTGTGCTTACGCCGCGATATTCAAAGCCCCTGAGGCCATATTGGCTTGTGCCGCCGGCATAGAATTTTTCAAAAGGCGGCGCCTCACTCACTGTGGTAGCACCCAACATTTTCGTGGCCAGAACAGTCTTTCGCTCCAGCAGGTCCTCGTAGAGCGTCCAGTAACGCACAAAGACGCCTTTGAGTATTCCAAAAGTGTGGTCTCCGCCAACCTGCTCGTAGCCCGTGTCGAAGGTGTAGCCCCTGCTGGGATTGAAACGGTCATCGGTCATATCTCTGCCGAAGCCGACCCGCACTCCGGCCAGCATATTGCCGCCTTCCACATCCTTGATTTCTTTTGGCGCATCATAATCGACCTCTGCAACATCGACATTTTCAAGGCGAAAGCTAATCCCCCTTCGCCAGCGTTCCTTCAGTCGCTGCTCGAAGCCCAGATAAGTGCGGAGTCGCTGCTCGTAATAGCTTTCTCTTCCTCTTGTATAGCTTGAGCCGACCACCTCCATCGAGGTAGGTCTATCGCGGAAGTACGGCTCGGTGAATGCTATTGAATACTCGCTTACTTCGGTGCCCGGCTCGAGCGCCACTCGCAATGTCTGGCCTGCGCCCTTGAAGGACTGCATCGTTATGAACTCGCCGAAACTTTCGGGCCAGTCGGTGATGTCGAAGTTGCGCTGCTGGAAAATCAGCCGGCCCATCACGCCGCTGTCGCTGCCAATGGCGACACCCGGACTCCACATTCCGGTCAGGCCCTCTTTCACATCGACCCGCAGGTCTCTACGGTCTGTTGCTCCATCCGGCGGACTGACGGGCCTTATGATGGTCTGCTCGGCAAGAAGCATCCGCTGGAGGTCTCTTTCCATTCTTCCGCCGCCTTCCGTGGGGGCTATATCGGCGTTATACAACAGGCCTGGGGTAAGGCCGTATTCATCCAGTATTCGCCGGATGACTCTATCCTGAGTTATCTCGTTGCCGCTTATCTCGACCTGGCCTATCCGGAACTGGTTTCCCTCGGTGATGCTATATTCCACATCGACAACCCCGATGCCGTTTATCAGGGTGCGTGCCGGCTGAGAGCCGTCTTGAGCAGGCCCGCCTTCGGAGGGTCCAAATATGACTCGCTGGTCAACGTCCGCATCCACAAAGCCGTTCTCGCGGTAAAGTTTAAGAATAGCTGCGGCATAAGAATTAGCGCTTCGCTGGTTGTAGATTCGGCCTGGTTCAAGTTTCAAGCCAGCCCGAAGCTGCTCTATGGCAGCCGTGTCAAAAAATTTGTTACCAGTTACGATAATTTTGCCTATTTTGTAGCGGGGCCCTTCTTCGATGATGAAGACCAGATGGGGCGGTCCTTCTGTTCGTATGCTATGATTCAGGAAGCCGCGCCGATAGTAGATATTGCGCAGCCGCTCCACGTCCGCTGTAATCTTCTCTTCGGTGTAATAGACTGGCCGAAACAGCCAGTCGCGAGTCCCCGTCTTTACCACCTTTTTAAGGTCGGAGGTCTTTATTACCGAATTTCCCCTGAACCGCACCGATTTGATTCGCAGGCGCTCGCCCTCATTGATTGTGTAGGTAACTTTGCCCTGCGGCAAAGCGCTCGTATCCGCCTCCACGCGGGTATTGGGAAAGCCCTTGCCGCGATAGAATTCTGCCAGGGATCTTCTGCCGGATTCGGCCAGGATTGGGTCGAGGTAGTCACCGAGCTTAAAGCCGACCTGTTTCTGAAGGGTCTTATCGTTAAACGTTCGGTTATTTTTGAAATCTACCGATTTGACGACTTCCTTGCCTGTTTTGGCGGCCTGCTCAATGGCAGCAGCAGACCGTTTAGATGTTGACGCGCAGCCGCCTAATAAAAAGGAAAAAGGAAAAAGGAAAAAGGGAAAAAGAAAAAAGAATAAGAGATGACGTCCGAAATCTGGCTTCTTATCGTTCACTTTTGCGCTCTTGTTTTCCATTTTTCCGCAACTATTTCCTGTTGACTATCGACCAACGACTAAAACGGCACGGCCTCGGAAGCCGGCTGAAAGCCGGTTCGACCAGAGCCGCCTTCGGCGGAATCACTTACCTGGGCGGCATTCTCAAACCTCGCGATTCTCTCTCTAAACACAAGCTCCACCGTCGCGGTTGGTCCGTTTCGCTGCTTTGCTATTATCAGTTCCGCCCTGCTGTCCGGCTCATAGTCCTTGTCGCTATGATGATAATAGTCTTCACGGTGCAGCAGTATCACGACATCCGCATCCTGCTCGATTGCACCGCTCTCGCGAAGGTCACTCATCCGGGGCCTGTGGTCTTCTCTGCCTTCCGGGGCCCGGTTCAACTGGCTGAGGACCACAACAGGGATATTCAGCTCTCTGGCCAGCGCCTTGACATATCTGGAAATCTCGGTGATTTCCTGCTGGCGAGACTCCACTCTGCTTGTTCCTATGTTCATCAACTGCAAATAATCCACAATGATACAGCGGATGTCGTGCATACTCTTCAGCCGTCTTGCCTTGGCGCGAAGCTCAAGCGGCGTGAGAGTCGAAGTATCGTCGATAAAAATCGGCGCTTCCGACAGCTCTGCGCAGGCGTCGGCAAGCGCCTTGTAATCCTCGTCGGCGAGCAGGCCCTTGCGAACCTTCTGGCTGTCAATTTGACTTACGCTGCACAAAAATCTTTCGGCCAACTGCTGCCTGCCCATCTCGAGCGAGAATATCCCAACCGGCAGCTTCTCTATAAGCCCCACGTGTTCGGCGATGTTGAGGGCTAATGAGGTCTTTCCCATACTGGGCCTTCCGGCGACTACTATCACTTCCCCGTTCTGCAAGCCGCAGGTCCACTCATCGAGCTGGTAATAGCCGGTCGGCACACCCGTAACGTGGCTGCCCTGGCGTTTTGATATAAGGTCGAACGAGTATGCGACTATGTCCTTCAGCCCAACCGCTGCTCCGCTGATGCTTTTGTCGGTAACGGAGAATATCTTACGTTCCGCCTCATCAAGCATTTGCGGCGTGTCGCCATTTTGATTGTAGGCATCATCGAGGATTTCGCCGCTGGCGCCGATAAGCTCGCGCAGCAGCATCTTATCCCGGACAATCCCCGCGTAGTAGCCGACGTTGGCCGACGAGGGCACCGAGTCTAAAATCTTTGCGATATACTCCACACCGCCGACGGCTTCAAGCTGCTTGCGTTTGGCCAACACATCCCGCAGCAGGACCGCATCTATGCCGGAACCCTTGTTCTTTTCGTAGAGCGTTATTATCGCCTCATATATGTAGCGATGCTCGACGTGATAGAAGGAGCTGGGGCCGATTAGCACGACAACCTGGCCGATGCACTCAGGGTCTATAAGCATAGAACCCAGCACCGCCGCCTCTGCTGCCGCCGACTCGGGCATACTGCGCACCACCGTTAGGTTTCCTGCGGCAATCGACCGGGCACGGCTGCTGCCGGATACCTCAACCGTTCGAGACGTTTCTTTATTTGCCATACCGGACTTCCTTGCCTCCATCCAGAGTGGGCGGCTCAACAGTTACCAACAACTATCCATAACTGACAAGGCACGATTTTACCTGCCGGCTCTCCGCTCGTCAAACATTGTTTTGGCTACTCTTATCGCTTATCTGAAGCGGATTTTTATTGCAGTATTTGCGAATTCCTGATATAATTACTCCCATCGCTGATAACTATAAGGAAAATTAGAGAAGGAGGCGAAAATGGGTAGTTATTTTAAGTCAAACCAGCGAAAGTTGGTTTCCGCCCTTGCAGCGGCAATTTTTGTAGCAATCGGCATAGGTTTTTGTTCTGTGCCGAAAGCATTTGCTAAATATAGCGGCGGCACAGGCGAGCCAAGCAATCCATATAGAATCGCAACAGCAGAAGACCTCAACGACATCGGCAATTATGAAGAGGACTGGGATAAGCATTTTATCCTCATCAACGATGTCAACCTGGCAACCTACACCGGCACACAGTTCAACATTATCAGTAGGTGGTTAGGCTGGGACGACCCCAACAACAAACCTTTTGTAGGTGTTTTTGATGGTAACGACCACAAGATTTGGAACCTCACTTGGGATTCTAATGATATATACGTCGTCGGATTGTTTGGGTATGTAGGCAGCAACGGTCAGGTCAAAAATCTGGGCTTAGAAAATGTCGATGTCAACGCCGTAAACGGAAATTTCATCGGCGGACTGGTGGGGTACAATTATCACGGCTTGGTAGCCAACTGTCGTTCTTCAGGCAACATTTCAGGAAACGCCCGTTATGTCGGCGGTCTGGTGGGATACAACGATGGGGAGATAGCGGGTTGCTTTTCGACAGGTAGCATTTCGGGATATGATTATGTTGGCGGGATGGTAGGATTAAACGATGGCATTATATCGGATTGCCAATGTGCAGGTAGTGTTTTAGGTAGAGGCTACGTAGGAGGTGTGGTAGGAAGCAACAAGAGGGGTAGCATTTTGGCATGCTCGTTCGAAGGTTTAGTATCATCGAGAGGATCTTATTGTGGGGGCATAGCAGGGATAAACTGGTCTCGCGCAAGAATATTAGGGTGCTTTTCAGCAGGTGTTGTGTCCGGACCAGCTCACACCGGGGGGCTGACGGGAGGCAATTCTAGCGGGTTGATTTCCGAAGGTGTTGTGGAGAGCTGCTATTCGGCCAGTAGGGTGGAGGGTGATTGGATTACTGGCGGGTTGGTAGGCTTGAACAAAGCAAAAGTCTCGAATTCCTATTCTGAAGGTAGCGTTTCCGGGAGCGATACCGTTGGCGGACTAATCGGAAGTAATGGGACAAGCACATTAGGCTACGGTCGAATATCCCGATGCTACTCCAATGGTCCTGTGTTAGGGACAACGAATGTAGGCGGTTTGGTAGGCTTGAACGATTCCGGCTTTGTTGAAGACAGTTTCTGGGATATTGAGACTTCTGGCCGACCGACAAGTGCCGGTGGGGAACCAAAAACTACCGCAGAAATGAAGACAATGAGCACGTTTACCGATGCCGGCTGGGACTTTGTCGAAATCTGGGGTATCGGCGAAAACCAGACATATCCATTCCTGCGGACTGAGCCGGCTGGGGATTCAAATTACGATGGAAAAGTTGACCTCGCTGACCTTGCGATTTTGGCCTCGCACTGGCTTGCTCGTCAGCCATTTTGATGGCTGACTCCGCACACATTGAGGAGTTGATTAGTAAATTGGTTAATTAGTCAAGTTACCAGTCACCACTCACTAATCACCAATAACAAACTACGAGCGACGAGCAACGAGGGACGATTTATGTGCCGTCTGGCTCGGCGGCGGCTTCCTGCTCAGCGACAATTACGACCTTGACCGCAGCGGTCACGTCATCGGCAAACTTTAGCGTTATATCGTAAGTGCCAACCTGCTTTATATGCTCCGGCAGGGACACAACCTCATCGGCGACCTCAAAGCCCTGGCTGCGCAGGTTGGCTGCGATTTGCCTATCGGTAATAGAGCCAAACAATCCGCCTTGCTCGTTTGCCTTAGCCGCGATGACGGCCTCGGCGCCCTGCACGGCCTTGGCCGCCTCTTCAAGCCGCTTACGCTCGCGAACTCTCTGTTCCGCGCGTTTGGCCTTTTCTTTGGCGATAGAGCGGACATTCGCATCTATTGCGACCTTCGCCAGCCCTTGCGGCAAGAGGTAATTTCTTGCATATCCCTCGCTGACCTCGACTATGTCGCCGAGCCAGCCGAGTTTTTTAACATCCTCACAAAGCAAAACTTTCATTTGCGATTCTCCAAGCTTTTTACCGCAGAGTGCGCCGAGGTCGCAGAGTTATTTTTTTCAACTTCTTCTCAGCGGTCTTTGCGTTCTCAGCGGTTAATATTATGCAGTGAACGGCAGAAGCGCCATAAACCTGGCGCGTTTGATTGCATATTTGGCCCTGCGCTGGCATTTGGCGCAGTTACCGCTTCGCTTGCGCGAGTAAATTTTGCCGCGATTTGTCAGGAGCTTTTGCAGCGTCTCAATATCCTTGTAGTCGATATACTTGGTGCCCCTTCTACAGAAGCGGCACGCCGTCTGCTCACGAGTGCCGGCAATAGGCATTTTCCTATCATCTCTGTCTGCCATCTTGTCCATATAATCAGCCATCGGTCGTCTGTCCTCTGTCATTGGTCCATAGTCCCCTATTAGTGAATCTGTCAAAGGCGTTTCTTAAAACGGAATATCGTCCCCAGCCGGGCTTTTGCCGGTCTGGTCAACATCGGAATCAGGTGCTGCCGGCTGGTCGGCCTGTTCCGCGGCCCCAGGTGCAGCACCGCCGCCGCCGGGCAGAAACTGAAAGCTCTCGACCGTTACCCTGTGTCTGCTGCGCTTGGCGCCATCCTGAGCGGTCCAGGTCTCGAAAGTAAGCCGACCCTCAACAAAGACGGGCCTGCCCTTTGTCAGGTATTTATTTATGTTCTCCGCCTGCTTACCGAACGCCCTGCAATCCACAAAGCAGGTCTCTTCTTTGCTCTCACCGCTCTTGCCTGTCCACCTGCGATTGACAGCCAGTCCGAAATCCACTACCGGCGTCTGACTGGGTGTGTAAGACAGTTGCGGGTCGCGAGTCAGATTGCCCATCAGCAAAACTTTATTAAAACCAGCCATAACATACCTCTTCCTTAGGTCCTAATGTTACTTCTTTGCTCATAGTTTCCACCAAACGAAATGGCGGACTTCTGCTTCGCTCCGGCGTTGATTTCCGCCCGCTAACTATTTAGCGGGTTGTTCGGTGGCCATTTGTTCACCTGAAGATGGCTCGCCTTGCTTCGGCTGTGGATGAGCGGATGGGGCCGGCGGCCGTTGCCGCTCTCTTTCGGCCTTCATAGCAGGCGTTTCTTTCTCAAGGTCAGCGGGCGGAATCTGCTCGGCGCTTAGAATCAGGGAACGCACAATCTTCTCGGAGAGCTGAACATCCCGCTCGATTTCCGTGATTTTTGGGCCAGGCGCCTTAAAATATGAGAGGATATACGTGCCTCTGGTTTTGCCCCTGATGGTGTATGCCAGCTTCCGCTCGTCCCACTTCGCCAGGGAGATAATCTGGGCACCGGCCCTTTCCAGAATCGTGCGGATTGCTGCAAGAACACCTTCCCAATCCGCCGTTGCAAGGGCCGAATCTACGAGAAACATCCCTTCATACAACTTGTTCACCACGTTTTTTGTTGCAGCTTCCAAATCGGTAACCTCCGGTTAAATAGTTCATAGTTCGTAGTTAGTTGTTCGTAGCTCATTGTCTATCAGCTACGGACTCGTTTCCGTTCTATTAAATTTATTCATTGCCGCCTCGATGCCTTCGTTTATCCAGCAAAGCACTGCATCTTTAGCTCGCTGGCCGGCTTCAGCCAGCAGAGGTCGCTGCCTGGGCGTCGGCTCGCCGAGGACATAATCAACCGAGTCCAGCCGGTCGCTTTGTCCGATGCCGACCCGCAATCTGGCAAAGCGGTCGGTGCCGAGCTTGGCGATAATATCTTCCAGGCCATTGTGTCCGCCGGTCGAACCTCTTGACCGGATACGAATCCTGCCCGGCTCTAATGCCATATCATCAAGCACAATAAGCAAATCACCAAGCGGTAATTTGTAGAAAGCAACGGCACCAGCCACCGCCTCGCCGCTGCGGTTCATAAACTGCCAGGGTTTTAGCAGTATCAGCTTTTTATCTGCAACTGTGCCCGACCCCAGCCGGGCGCCGAACTTCCTTTTCGTTACATCTATCTGCAACGTCTGGGCCAGCAAATCGACCACATTAAAGCCGACGTTGTGCCGCGTATCAGCAAACTTGCTGCCCGGATTACCCAGGCCTACTACCATTTTCACCCGGTCCATAATCCATTTTCCCGCTGCGTGCCACAGATAAGCTCATTTCTTCTTTTCCTCTTGCTCCTCTTGTTGCTCTTCTTCCTCAGTTTCCTTTACCTCAGTTATCACTTCCGGCGCAGCGGGTATCTCGGCCTCAAGCTCTTCTGTGGTCTTGGCGGCAGCAACTATGCTGCAGGCGGCCACCAGCGTATCGGGAGAACTAATCATTTTGACGCCAGCCGGCAGGACAACATCGCGGGCGTGGACGGTGTCGCCTATCTTCATATCCTTCACCGAAACGACGATAACCTCAGGGATATCGGTCGCCTTGCACTCAACCTCAAGAGTTCCGGCGTGTTTCTCGACGATAGCGCCCTCGTGTGCTCCGAATGCAATCCCTTTAAGCTCAACAGGGACAGGCACCCGTATCGTCTCAGTAACATCGACGCGCATCAGGTCAATATGTATAATATTTTTGCCGAGGTGGTCGTATTGCAGGTCCTTGATAAGCATCTTTTCTGTCTTTTTGCCTACCTGCACATCTATCAGGCGGCGCCCATGATGTCCGCCTAAGACGGCTTCGATGAAGGTTTGGGCATCGAGCCAGACAGCCGCCGGCTCCTGCATATGCCCATACACGATAGCGGGTATGCGTCCGAGCTTTCGCAGTTTCGCTGCGGCCTTTGAGCCGGTCTCCTCACGAACTTCCGCCTTCAAATTTACACTCTTTTCCATAATCTATTTACCCTAATCCGGTTCTTGTTTCCAACATATCGGTCGGCCTTACGTGCTCAACCGGAGAACAAGTTGCTGACCGATTCGTTTCTATAAATTCTCTTTATCGCCTCACCGAGCATGGCTGAGACGCTGAGAACCTTTATGTTGCCAAGTTTCTTGGCCTGCTCGCACAACGGTATCGTGTCCGTAATGACAATCTCATCAATCGGGCTTTGGGACAGGCGCTCAAACGCCTGTGGCACAAAGACCCCGTGTGTAGCACCGACATATATGCTCTTGGCGCCGCGCTGCTTAACAAGCTTGGCGGCGCTGCAGACCGTGCCGGCGGTTGCAATAATGTCATCGCACATCAGGATGTTCTTGCCCTCTACATCGCCGATAATCTCGTATGCATTCACCTCGCTGCCACTCACTCGCCTTTTGTGCACAATTGCTAAGTCCCCGCCGACGTGCGCCACATATTTAGCCGCTGTCTTGATGTTGCCTACGTCCGGCGAAACAACTGCCACATTGGAGAGCTTTTTATCCTTAAAATATTTGCTGAGCACCAGCTCGCCGGTGAGGTGGTCAACCGGTATATCGAAGAATCCCTGCAACTGCTGGGCGTGCAGGTCTATCGCCAGGATTCTATCGGCTCCCGCAGCGGTAATGATATTTGCAACAAGCTTGGCGGTAATGGGGACGCGGCCTTCGTCCTTTCTATCCTGGCGGGCATAGCCAAAATAAGGAATCACTGCGGTGACCCGGCGTGCGCTGGCACGCTTGAGGCAGTCAAGGTAAATCAAAAGCTCAACTAAATTCTCATCGACTGGCGTGCAGGTTGACTGCACAACGAAGCAATCCCTGCCGCGAACGTTGTCTTCCACCCGGATATTCTTCTCGCCGTCAGGGAACTTGTCTATTTCAGCACCGCCGAGCGGAATGCCCAGATATTGACAAATCGCCTCAGCGAGGGGAACATTGCTGCTGCCGGCAAAAATCTTTAGCCCGTCATTTAGAAACATTTTTCGTATCCATCCTTCCTAATTTCGCGACACCTTCCTGCGAAATGACCGTCCCTGCGGTTACGTGAGAGCCGTTTTTAAGCTCAATTGGCGCTATCAGAATTGCACCTGAGCCGATGAAGCAGTTATCGCCGATGGTTGTGCGGCTGACCTTCTGGCCGTCGAAATTAGCCGTTATTGAGCCGGCGCCGATATTAACATTGCGTCCCACTGCCGCATCGCCGATGTAGCTGTGATGTCTGGCACGAACACCGTCAGCCAGAGAGGAGCTTTTTATTTCGGTAAAGACGCCCAGAACGACATCATTTTCTATGACTGTGCCGTGCCGCAGATATGCGAATGGCCCGATGCGGCAGGACCGCCCGATTTTGACCCTGCCCTGGATATACGTGAACGGCTCAATTACCGTGTCTCGGCCTATCTTTGCCTTGGCGTCAATCCAGGTATTGTCCGGGTCAACGATAGTAACGCCGTGCTCCATCATCTCCTGCTGAATCCGCCTTTGCATAATCTTGCTCGCGGTGCTTAGTTGTGCTCGGCTGTTGACTCCCATTGCCTCTTCCGGCCGAACCGCCGTAACAGCCACGACCTTGCGGCCTGAAGCTATAATAAGCGCTATAGCGTCCGTCAGATAGTATTCACCCTTGACATTGTCGGGCTTGACCTTCTTGATGGTCTCGAAGAGAATTTTATTGTTGAATAGATAATAGCTGGGATTGACCTCTCTAATCAAAAACTGCTCGCGCGCGCAGTCGGCGTCTTCGACTATGCCCTGGATATTGCCATAGACATCGCGGACTATCCGCCCGTAGCCGGTCGGGTCATCCAGAACAGCCGTCGCGAGCGTAACCGCTGCGTTTTCCACCCTGTGCTTTTCCACCAATATCTGTAGCGTCGCTGAGCGAATCAGAGGCCCGTCTCCGCAGAGCACGAGCGTCTGCCCATCAAAGCCGGCTATGTATTTCTTACAGCACAATACTGCGTGGGCCGTTCCTCGCTGTTTAGTCTGCCTGACCCAAACAAGGTCCTTGTCCTCGGCAAACCACTCTTTGACCTGCTCGGCGCCATAACCGACTACAACGTAAATCTTCCTGACGCCGACCTCTCTGCAGGCATCGAGCACGTAAGCCAGCATAGGCCGACCGCACACCTCGTGCAGCACCTTCGGCAGCTCGGTGTTCATCCTGCTGCTGACGCCTGCCGCCAGTATTACCGCTACCCTTTCAGCCATTTCTATTCCACAATTTTGATTTTTGGATTTTGATATTTAATTTTCTTATCTACCCGGCCAGGACTCGAACCTGGAATGGGAGGACCAAAACCTCCTGTGTTACCAATTACACCACCGGGTAATTAGAAAACCGAAAATTACAAACCAAAAACCCAAAACTATGGAATTCATCATTTTTACATTTTTGGCTTTAAGTTTTCAGCTTCCTTTGTCTGTCACGGAGGTCTGCCAAGGCGGACCTGAGTGGGCCCTGTCGGAGGCTTGAGCCAGCCACGCCGTGATTCTGCTGACCCCACAGAAAGTTAAAACTTAAAACCATAAGCGTAAAACTGCGGAGCTCTACAGCTTTACATTTTTAGCTTTCCGTTTTACACTTTCTTTGCGGCCCCTTGCGGCAGGGCAATCGGTTCCCATATATCAAAAAAAGAATATACAGGATTGTCAGAAACTAATCAACCCTTTTTTGCAAAAATTATGCCGCCTATTATTTTCGGCTATGATGCCTCTAAAATAGCCCGTTCACACAGCTTGTTGAGCGGCTTGCCTGTGCTGCAAAATTGCGAGGATGCAGTTTTTCTGTTGCAGGACAAACAAAAACCCAATGATTGACTCCGGAACTGCCATAATAATGTTAATCACGGGCACCCAGCTAATGAAGGTCGAAACAATACCTACAACACATAGGGCAATCGCCAGGCCATAACTCATACGAGGCCCTGTTATGGCTGCTTCATCCATATATCTATTATTATCTTGAGCCAGGCCGGCATAAGAAACAAACCACCAGTAAAAATTAAAGAAAGGGATGAAGCCGAAGCCGACCGCCTTGCCGGGGGTCGTTCGTGCTCCGTGTCCCTGAAGCAACATCCAGTGCCAGTAGAGAATAATGCAATCAAATACAACCGCAGCAATCAAGATAGGCAGGCCGACATAGACAAATATCAGCGGGTAGCCAACCCACCAGAAGACCGTAAAGAGAATAAACACGGTCCGGATGGAGCTTTGAGTAAAACTGATAGGTCGCTCTGATTGTTGTGCCGTTGCGTTCATAATCTCTCCTTTATCAGCCACAAGCTATACGCTTCTAGTAGTCTGTCACAGTTTATTTGAGGGATTGTCATGCTGAACGAAGTGAAGTATCTGGCCATCGCGCGGGAGATTCTTCGCTGCGCTCAGAATGACATTGTTCATCATTTAACCTATGACAAAGCACTATGCACGGCGTTACAAATGCCAAATTTTCACCGGCTATTTTTGCCGCTCCTTTATTTCCGTCGTTACAGTTCCCTTAATCTTCATAGGTATCACCATCTCGCCAGGCGTCTGGGGCTGTGATTGTCCTGGCTGCGGCGGAGGCGCGGGAATTGTCATTTTAATCTGCCCCGATATTTGCTGCTCAATCTTGCTGCTTAGCAACAGCCCGGTTGCTTCATCCATCCTGGCCTGGCCTCGTTGCGTGCCGCCAAGGTCGAAAGTCATTTTAGTCGTCCCCATCTCCATCGGCTTTGCGTTCGGATTGGGCTTAATTTCGGAGGCAATATCTATTGTTGCCACGCCGGCCTTTCGGTCTTTAAGCGTCCATTTGTTCACAACCGTTATAGGGAACCCCCGTGTCAGCGAAAGAACTTTTGTCCACGAATCACCTATGCCGACCTCCTGTTCGGGATACATCGCAAGCGAGCCCTCGCTGAATTCTTTTATCGCATCTTCGCTCAAAAACTGGTCCAAGCTCTTTATCATATATTCGCGCATAGGCCCCGCAGGCAGCTTCTGGCCGATATTATTGCGCATCCTGTCAAGCCCTTTAACCTGCACTGCCTTGCCCTGAGGCGTGATTTTAACTGCAAATCCCTCGTTCAAAAGGGCGGCAAATCCCTGGGCCGCTGGCGGGACAACGGCGGACGTTTGATTGGAATCATAGACCGTTTCGCCCATCGTCCCTTTCTGCTGCATCTTGACCCAGCGATATGCGTATTGGACCCACACATCGCCTCTGTCGTTGACATCGTTGACGTCAAAATCCATACCCATCCCTATTGTCTGCTCAACATTCTGTTCCTTGCCCATCATTGATTGCGTAATCTGCTGCTCGGTAAGCGTTTTGATGTAGTATTTCTTCCCCTTCTGAAGATGCAGCCGATACTGCACCTTCTTAGCCGGCTGGGCCTGCACAGCTCCTAAAAAAATCGCTGTCAATAAAACGACTGCTGCTAATCTTTTACTTCTCATTTCATTTCTCCTTTACGCTATTCGTTTTTAACATCTCAAACTGACCGATTTTATTGTCATGTTGAGCCGAAGGCGAAACATCTGGGCCGCGAGTGTCAATTTTAATCCATTGACCAGATTCTTCACTTCGTTCAGAATGACAGGATAATCTGGCCAGATTCTTC
>CAZKOQ010000013.1:0-20574 GCA_964554425.1 uncultured Pirellulales bacterium
AATCAATCCCCATTGCTGCTCCCTTGTGTTTATCAGCATAATGAGCCCACATTACGGTGCTTCTTGCCTCTTGCGAGACAGATAACAAGAAACTCTTTTGTCTCAAATCATATAGACGTTTTCGTAAACCCTCTGTAAGATTTTTCTGAAACTCGCCTGTTTTAATTTGTTCATATAGTTTCTGTTTCCGGTCGGCTGGCGGGCTAATATTATTGCGATTAAATGTCCGTAAACATTGTGCTTCCATCGCAGATTTATCCTCTGGGCAATAGAGAAATGGCAAACATTCGAGCGGGTCATTGACCTCTGAAATATACGGTAATTTTAATTCTAATGATTCCAAAATCTTTTCGGCACCCAACTGCTCACAATATTTGTATAAAATATTCATATTTACTGTCGTCTCCGTATATTTAGCATATCGCCCTGTCGCAATTTGTTTGAGGGGTTGTCATGCTGAACGAAGTGAAGCATCTGGCCATCGCACGGGAGATTCTTCGCTGCGCTCAGAATAACACCTTATGTTTTAAGATAGTTTCTTATTTCTACGATAAACAGAATGTAATCAATTAATGCTCGTGCTGGACTGCCGGCTGCGGCTGGCCGGCTTCAGTGTGATGGGCAGGACCAACAGCGGCAAGATGCAGCCCTTCTACATAATGCACAAACTCTACGTAGACCTTGACATACTCTCTACCTGCCTCAACGCTTTCGTCAGCATGCTTTTTTGCCCCAACGGTGTGGTTAAAACGCTCACGTATGCCGGCGGAAACTATATCCGTCATCTCTTTAACCAGCTCATTAACCGACCCGCTTTCCAGCGCCTTATCCGCTGCTGCTATCGGCGGCTCTACGCTGCCGGCGGGTTTGAGGCCCGTGTAACCCGCCCCCTCTGCCGCCCGATGAATTCTGACAAGCGTTTCAAAAAAATACATATCTGCCAGGTCTTTTGCCTGAGGACTGAGCTTACGAACAAGGAGGGTATTCTCGAAGGCCTTTTTTATTTCCTGCTCATCTTTTTTCTGCACCCACTTTAGGACCGGCGTTACGTCTCCTTTTTCCAGCGCCATCTTTGCCGTTGTTACCACCGGCCCATCAAGGGTATCGCAGTGTGCTCGAACAGTCTGTGAAATCAACATCCACACGACAACAGTAACAACACCAACCATCATCATCCCGACCAAGTTTCTCTTCGTTTTCATTTGTATCTCCTTAAAAATGTATAGTTCTACAAGTTACAGCTTGTTGAGTCCGGTTTCCCAACTATGTGAACGAATATATCAAAGAATCAATACGCAGACAAGGTGCGATTAAGCTGCCGCTGAAGCTCCTTGAGCCGATTTGTTTCGTTGAAACCGAGCATCATAATAGAAAAGGCGGTCTTATTGTGCATCAGCGGCTCATCCATATCAACCCGCTCGCGGCAATAGTCGCCATCGGGCGTTCCGGGAATCGGCGAAAAATCTGCCAGCATCCCGCGAATACCCAAACTATGGACGAAACGCATTGTCTCCTCAAGCTCGCCAGAACCCGTGTGCGGATGACCAAGAATCTGATATACCGTAATGTTGGCAGGTTCGGCCCCTGCAGAAATAAGGCGATTAACCGCTTGCGTAAGTTCGGCGCAGGAAACTTTTGAGCCAGTGCGTTGGTGCCATTGCAAAGAATTGCTCTCAAATCCAAGATAAAAGGTCTTAAAGCCGGCCCGCACCATAAGCTCAGATAGCTCTCTGGTAAAAAATCGGGCGTTAAGTGCATTCGGAGTATGCAGATTTATCCTTACATTCTGTTTCAAGACTTCATTGAGAAAAGGTATCAAACACTTTTCCGGCTCAAACAACAGGGCATCATCATAAAAAGCGACATTCTCGACCCCGAGTTCACACAATAAATTCAGCTCCGCCAAAGAACGTTCCAGCGGTCGTGGTTTGAACCTGCCATAAACCTTCGGCACTGAGCAATAAGTGCAGCTAAATGGACACCCATCGGATAGCTTCAGCACGCCGACATTTAGCTTATTATAGATTTCCCACAAGGCCGGCTGAGTCAGGTCAGGACTAATGCCCAGATACTTCCAGAGCGGCCCAAGATTTGCGCCTTCAACTAAAAAATCCGCTCCCAATTTTTGCGTGTGAGTAGTGCAAAGCGTAACATAATTACCGCCCAGTATGATTTTGGCTTCGGGACAAGCGATGTGAATATCCTCGATAACCTCCCGCACGCCTTCATACCAGTAAGTCATTGTTGTCTGGACGAAGACGAAATCGAACGGTCCCTCCCGCCTTAAAAAATCTCTAAAAATATCGCGCGGCAAACCAAATCGCCGATAGTATCGCGGAATTGCCCGAAGGCACTGCGGTTTTGTAATTTTTTGAGAGTAAAATCTTCCCCGGTCCCACCGGTCGGACCCAAACCCTTTCTGTTTCACCGCAAAAGGATGCAGACGGTCAAGATAATCAAAGAGCTTAAATTCTGCTTTACCCCGCAGATACCCCGCAACGGTCAGCATACCATAAGGTTTGAGCCAAAAATCGTATGCAGTGAAATCATAAATCGGCGGATTTACCAGCAGGATTTTCGGCCTCATATTCCGCCTGTCGGATTCCTTGCGAGCGTTTCAGATAAACCTTATCGTCTCGCCACTTACCCTTCCTCGACTACTTTCAGTCCCATCAGCACGCCGAGGTTCTTGATATTCTGCATACGGTCACCATAGAACAGGACACGATGCAGATGCTCAACCATACCGCCTTCAACCACACCTCCGCCCCAGTTATCGAGCATCTTGCGGGCATCGGCAACTTTGGTGGCCATTTTGCTGCGGCAGCCACGGTCCACATCGGGACTGCCGATTATCTTGCCCGTTGAAATCAGCATCGTATCAAGGTTGATTAGCTTCGCACAGGTAATCGGCTGACCAACCCGATATTTGACGCGAAGCCCAGCCCCTTTATACCGCTCTAAGTGGTTACGGATGTCGTATGGACATCGCGGCCCATTGGGGCCATCCATCTTTGTAGCACTGACACAGTGGGCGTGAATCACCGAATTGGTCGAGGTGTCGAAAACCGGGTCGCTTATAAATCCCGGCACGCCGAACGCATAGCCGAATATCAACATCGTCAAAGTCGAGTCCATATCCGCCTCGCAGGCCGCTACGATTCCCTGGTCGTTAAGCTTACTGAATCCCAGGCATTGATAGCCATACTGGTCAAGCGGAAATCCGCCCAGACAGTTAATCGTAATCGCCCGCGCCTTCTCCTCGGTGATAAGCTGCTTCATCGTAAAATAGACACGCGAGGCGTTGCGGACATCATCCTTGGATGGCTCAATCACTTTATCAGCCCCTTTAATCCATTCTTTGGTCTCCGCCTCAACCAGCTTGCTGTCAATCGCATCATAAACCTTCTGGAATCTATCATACTCAACCTGGACAACCTCAACGCCGTATTTTTCTTTCAGCTTCGGCGAAAGCGTTGTCCCCCACTGCGTTCCGATATGGATTATGCGCGTCTGACGAAGCCGCGGTGCAACGCGCATCAGGCCCGCCAGCTCCGTAATCTCACCGTAGTTGCTCGTGGCCAGCAATACTACCTTCTTACCGGCTCTGGGAAGCTTGGTGATTTTGCACCAGTCGTGCCCACTATATGGCTGCGAAAAAACAATCGTAGGGAAACCTGCCTCAAGTATCGGCGCTATTACCGACTCAACAATGCAGGTCAGGTTAAATGCCAGCACACCATCCGCTTCTGCAAATTTGGCAGTTATCTTCGCCGCTTCTTCCGGCGATTGCACCAGCTCCCCGCCGACGAACTTGACATCCCCGAGCTTGCGTTCAGTCTCAGCAAGGTGCCCCTCCAACATCGCAATCTCGGCGCCGATATCGAGGTCCGGCTTAGGCCAGCCCCCTGAGCCGCCAACAAAGACCTTATGGATTTTAACCGGAGGCATCTTGGGCAGCCAATTCTCACTCTCACCCGCTGCCGCAGATATACCGCCCAGTCCTGTGCCGAGTATCACCGCCCCTGTTCCTGCCGCACTCGCACCCAAAAATTCTCGTCGATTCATTAAATCGCTCACAATTTTACTCCTTACAAGTCCGCCATTTCGCACATAAATCCTGTTTATCAGCTCAGTCAACAATTCTGTCTTTAGCCATCTGAACCTCTATACACCATATATCTGATGTATCTCTGAATCCAAACGGCCATTTACAACGACCGTAAGATAATCCATCTCCGCCCTTTCTGTCAATCTTTACTAAGCTTTGAATAAATGCCTTGACCCGACTGCCTCGAATAGATAATAGTATGCAGCATCAGATATGACAGGGATTATGGAAAGGTAATTGATATGGATTTGGTAGTGACAGTAAAAGAGATTAAGGGCCATTGCCCCACACACAGGGTCGGCGATTCCTTTATCCTCAAGGCCTGCTATCAGCTTGTAAGCGAAACGCCGGTATGTATGCACGCACTTGCATCTTTAATTCCATTTTACAATGCTTTGCGCTTCTGCGAGCCTGCGGCGCTCGGCCTGGAGGGCAAGAAGGACAAAACAAAAACATACTTTCAGTGCCCCGACCCTGTAGCTTACACTGATGGTGGAACGGTTGTCTTCGAGATAACAAAAGTCGAGACGAAAGAAGAACCTATCCGCTCATGCAGATAGCAGGATACCAGCAAACTTAACCTGCAACAATATTACGACAATTCGGCTCTGGAAACAGCAGGAATCTGAAGACTTTTAAGAAAAGATTTGCGCTTTATTTTCTACTAAAATTTTGTCTTAGTCCTAAAATCATTTCACTCTTGGCCTCTCCGTAACCAATGAAGCAAATATTTTCTTTGTTTTCAAAAATCTCTTCACAAATACTATTGACTTATACCAAGAAATCTGGTAACATACTCTTTAACAATACAACCTCGGCGGGGGATTTTCAAAACTCCCTTATATAACATAGCGATTAAGTTGATTTGCACCTTTGCATCGCACCCCAAATACCAGAGATGAGTTAAAAGCAGCCCCTCACATAAACAGAAGTAGCCAGAGAGAAAAAAGTTTAACCAATTTTTTTACCCGGCAGAGGAGGAGAAAAATGAAAACGTTGAATCTGTTGTTAACTGTCGTATTTGTCCTGAGCATATTCTGCGTGCCTACACAGGCAGGCGTGGTATATAGCTTCAGGCACATCGCAGAAGAAGGCGATGGTCCAATTGAGCTTGCTAACGGCGCAATTGGTGAGGCACAATTGTTTGTTGAGGTCGTCCAATTAACTCCACAGCAGGTGCTCTTCAACTTCACTAACACAGGTCCAGAGGCCTGCTCAATTACGGACATCTACTTTGATGATGGTGCGCTGCTGGGGCTCGCCTCCATAGATGATTCTTGCCAGGGAGTTTCATTTTCTCAATTTGCTAATCCACAAAATTTGCCGGGCGGAAATAACCTGTTACCACCTTTCCAAACGACAGCCGGTTTTTCTGCCGACTCCGACCCGCCCGTCCAACATAACGGCGTCAATCCGAATGAGTGGCTTGGCATAACCTTCGGCCTTAAAGCCGGCAAGTCCTACAACGATGTTCTAAGCAACCTTGGCTCCAGCGAGCTTCGCATCGGCATCCATGTTCAAGGATTTGAGCACGGCTGGTGCGGCAGCGATGGCAGCGAATCGTTTGTCAATAACGGCGTAGTTCCAGAGCCAAGCACACTCGCGCTAATCGGTCTCGGTTTATGTGCCACTGTTTGCCACAGACGCAGAACCACATAAAAAACTGCAAAGTAAAAGTCAAAAAAGCCGTGAACATCCCCGTTCACGGCTTTTTTATTATCCATACTTTACAAACAAATCTATGCGACAATCGACCCAAGCCAAAATAGTTTTCTACACAATTGACCCTATTTTTATCTTATTCGAACTTCGGACTTTCCTTTTAATGAAACCACCAGGATTCCCTGCTCGCTGTAAAATTTCCTTTCAGCAGGTCCAAAAGCAGCCGACACAGAACGGACTTCTATATTATGCGGCTCTTGTCTTACACCAGAAACCAAAACATAATAGGGCTTATCTCCCCAGCCATCTACCGTGAATGTTACCAAATCACCCTGCTGGACAACATTGCTAATCACACATGGCGCGTGAATAAACCAGCCGCGTTCAGCCAATCTTTTGACATCGTATATTTTGCCCTTTCCGTAAAGCTCTGACAGATGTGCCTGGACGGTGCCTGGATTTATCGCAGGGCCGGCACGGATTTGTTCTCTCAACAGGAAAGAATCCGGAAGTAACCCCCCCCGCTCCTTATCAGTAGCAGGCCACGACATCTGTAGTCCCGCAGCCGTGATTCCTTTGGCAATTTTTTCCCAAGGCCCTTTAGGGTCGCAGCCGCTTAACAAATGCAATGCAGAGGCATAATCCAGTCCGCACCACTGCACCGGCTGCCCAATCCATACAGGCGCCACCCAGTTTGTGGCACCCAGCACAGCAATTGTCGCGTATGTCCCCACCCTGCCCGAGGTCGGCGGGTAAAGATACACAAACGGAACACCTGTCCAAGCCCAATAGCGCGCCTGCTCAAGATATTCTTCTTTGCCCGAAAGAATGTAACCGAGAGTATATACCTTAACCAGATGAGCCGACGCAAGTATATCCGGCGTGTGCAGCGGCACCTCCCAGGTCTGTGCTCCACGCGGCACAGTGTCACCATATAAAGCAGTTTGCTTGTCGAGCAGTCCAAGCGCTTTGTCTATCAATTCCTTATCTCCAGATAGGACCGCGCCTTCAAGAATCCTGACCACCAACTGCCCTGCATACCCATTAGCGTGCTTCTCAAAATGAGTCTTTGAATAATCCGTGCCGCCAGGCCTGTAAACTCTCACACCATTCGCGTCAAATTCATTAAGCAGACCCATCGCGTGGTTGCGCCGCTGTTGGACAAATTCGTCCAGCCGGCCAAAGATAAAAGACGCTGTCGGCGGCTGAGGATGAGAAACAGCGCTTGTGAATGGTTGCTCGGCAGGGATTTTGCTAAGAGCCAATTTTTTAGCAGCGTTCAGTTTTTCACGAAACTGTTGGTCCTTTGTATAATTCTCCAACCAGTCAATAAACATCACAGCATCCGCAGCAGGAGTCGGTCCGAAAGCATTACCCCAAACCGCATGCCTGAAAAGCCCATTTACATTTGCCTGCGAATCCACCCAGCCGCGCGCAAGCATCTCAACTGCCAAATCGAAGCCACCTTCAAATTCAGGAACCACAGGCAGCCCTTTCAACTCTACATATCGCTTAACCGCGGGAACAATGGTCTTGCCCTTACCGCCGATTATCATTGCTGAAAGCTTAAGAGGTTTGTTTGCCTCGATTTTGAAAGGGGCATATCCACAGAACTCATTTTCAAAACGATGCACTCCCACAGCAGGGGCCGACATCGCCATAACGTGTGCTCCCGAATTGTAAATCCTGTCCGGCGAATCGAAAGTCGCCACCACCAGATTTGACGTCTCCCAGATTAGCCCGATGAATCTGCCGTTATATGAAATTGCCATAAGAGGAAAGGTTAATTTAACCGGGTCTGGAATACGGCGGATATGCTCCGCTGTAGTTAAATCCGCCTCGCTGCTGCTCGGCTCATCACTAAGATACTCTACGCCCGCAAACAGACCTTGATATTTCTTTTCGCCAAACGTCCCAAGCCCTGGAAAAATCGTCAACCACGGTATATATATAACATCCCTATCTCCGCTTACCTTTGCCTGGACCTCTACTACAAGTGTCCCCTCCTTTTCGCCCACCTTTATGCATCTGTGCATTTCCCACTCTGCGCCGTTGTTGTCACTAATAACCGCCGAACATCTAAATTCTCGCGCAGAGATATTCTCATAAGTTACCTTTGCATTTTTCAGGTTAAGCCACTCATCTTTGTCATTAAAAACATATCCTATCGGTTCACTTTTGTATCCCGACGCCATTTCCACGCCATCCACCCTGATAACAAAATTTCCCCAGCCACCTTTATAGTGTTCAAACTCTAAAGCCCCAGATCTGACCGATGCCGCCACCCCTTTGGTCTTGTCAGGTCCTTTGGGTTTTTCCAAAGGCGGAAAAGCCACTTTCTCAATGGTCTCTATGCCGACCAGAGCTACTACCACATCTCCCTTGTCTGCACAGGGGTCGAGACGAAAACGCGTCTTAGCTCCCAACCTTTCTCGAAGGATAAGGTAATAATCGTGCCATTGCCCATCATTTTGCACCGCAAATCGAACCGACTGCCCCTCCGCGAACTGCCTGCCGTAAAAAAGCTGCGCGTTTTCATCCGCACCCGATTTCATCCTTATCTTAATCCTGATAATTTCTCCGCCAGGCAAATCCACTGCCGGCCCCTCTATCCACGGGTCCTCGCCCATTGATTTGACAACCAGCCCCTCCGGCAATGAAACCACATTCTCCACCCTTTGATTTCCAATCCAGCCGTGCGTTCCTTTACTAAAATCCCACTCTACTACCGTTTTTCCAAAAGCCCCTGACATCAACCACATCACCACCACAAGACCGGGTAGTATCTGCAACAATCTTAAATTCGCCTTTGCAGTCAAGTGTATCTCTTTTACTCTTGCACAGGAATCCTTCAGCAGTTTTGTAGTTAACATAAAAATCTCCTTCGAGCTCACAATCAGCCATCGATAACAAAAATATAGTTTGTTTCGGGCGTTCTACTATACGCCAGACCACCAACGAGCGTCAAAACTAAAAACTATAAACAACGAACTATGAACTAAAAACTCGCGAAACAATTTTGTATAATCACTCTTATGACCTTGACTGATGACATAAAGCACAAAGCGCTCCAGTTCGGCTTTGACCTGGTCGGCGTAACAGATTCTTCAGCATTAGGCACTGCGCAGATAGAATTTCTACGCAACTGGCTACAGGCCGGCTATGCAGCAAAAATGAACTTTATGCACCGCAATCTCGAAAAACGCATCGACCCAGCTAAACTTTTAGACAACGCACAATCAGTTATCATTGTCGGCCTGAACTACAAACCACCGAAGCAATCTCATCTCGACCAAACCAAAGCCCACATCGGTAAAATTGCTGCCTACGCCCAATATGAAGATTATCATCCATTCATAAAAAGCCGGTTGCATAAACTGTCTGACTTTATTGCTTCCATCGCAGGCAAAAACTTACAGTTCAAGATTTGTGTCGATTCAGCCCCGTTACAGGAACGGGCACTGGCCGTCAGAGCAGGTCTTGGATTTATTGGCACAAATCGTATGCTAATCCACCCTCAACTCGGCCCGCAGATATTTTTGGGTGAAATAATTACCACTCTGAAACTACAATCCGACCAGCTCCTTTGTTGTCATTCTGAGCGAAGCGAAGAATCTCGTCGTTTAATCCCCAATAATTGCTCAACCTGTAATAAATGTATCGCTGCCTGCCCGACCGGCGCCTTAAAGCACAATGGATTCCTTGACGCCAATAAGTGTATCAATTACCTGACAATCGAACACAAAGGCGAGATACCCCACGACCTTGCCGAAAAGATTGGCGACCGTCTGTTTGGCTGTGACGAATGTGTCCTCGCCTGTCCTTATCAGCAAAACGCCACAGTATGCAAAAATAGTCAGTTCAGATTTTATTCAAATATGGCAACACTTAACTTACACGAGATTCTAAATCTAAACGAAGAGCCGTTCGCAGTAAGATTCGCTCATTCTGTTATCAAACGTCTGGGTCTTGCAGGTTTGAAAAGAAACGCCCGAATTTGCCTCAGCAATTTCAAATGTTAAATTTGAGATTTCAAATTCTTCTGGCGGGGTCCTGCTGATAGAACGACTTCAACTCGTTGTAAAGCTCTGGATGGAGCTCTTGCAGCTCTCTGGGCCGCTCGAAAAAACATTCGGTAGCGACTGCGAAAAACTCAGCAGGGTCTATCGCCCCATACTTATCCAAGAGGGTATCGCGATTACTGCTGACGTCTTGCCGCAGCTTCTCGTAATCTTTCTGCAGGATACGCGCCCAGGCAATATATAAAGAGTGGCTGCGAAGGATAGGTGTGCCATCACGTCTGCCGCCGGAGCTGTCAAGCTGATGCGCAAATTCGTGATAGACAATATTGTGGCCATCCCGGATATCGGAGGCGCTTCGGCGGACATCATCCCAGGAAAGAACAACCGAGCCGTGGTGCCACGACTCGCCTGCACGGATATCCGCACCTTCAACTATGACTCCTCCTGGCAGAAATTCGGTTTTTGGGGCAACGTATGCCTGCGGATATACAAGTATGGAATAAAGGCCTGGGTAATAATCGGTTTCGCGGTGCAATAGAAGAATGCAGGCCTGTGCAGCGATAGTGAGCTTTATCTCATCGGTAATCTTCAGACCGCCACAGCCCTCAAATCGCTTTTCACCAAGAAAAATGAGAATATGGCGCTTTAGCTCTTCCTTGTCTGCAAGCGGCAGCCACCTGTAGTACAGCACATTTCTTTCAAGAATTGTCAGCCACTCATCAGGAAACGGCCGGCTGCCCAGCCGTCTCCGCCGCCATTTTTTGAGCGAAAACACAGAATTTTCCTTATCTTTGAGTAACAATATTGCTTTTGTACCAAATTTTCAGGGCAATATGAATAGAATCTGGAGTCAAAAATCATTTGTGGTATAATGGAACAGGCGGCGGTGGGATTCGAACCCACGCATAACGGTTTTGCAAACCGTCGCCTTGGTCCACTTGGCTACGCCGCCACAGCATAAACTGTCCTAAATTTTACACTTAGCCCGCCTATTTTGCAATAAAAATTAAAGGGTGTTTTACAGGCACCCATCGCATTTTTCGCAATATTTTTCAAAACAAAACCGTCTAAACCTTAGTAAGAGAATAGTCGCAGTCGCGGGGCTATCTTGGGTTCTGCGCTAATGAATATATGGAAGGCGAACAAACTGGCGGAGCCGAGGATAATTTCACAATGGTAAATTGTGGAATCCAGAATCAAAAGCCACAGGTAAGTAAATCGCCAACCATAAATGAAACATCAGGAACTCGGCCTTGCTTTTGTAAACTTTTGCTATATAATGATATGGATAAATAGGAAAGGATGTTGTTTGAGGGCAACTGTGCCCCTAAATACTTATATGTTCCGTGAATCACAACTAATTTCACTATTATGCTGGGGTTTGTCCGCCGCGGCGGTTTTTGGCACCGCTGGCGGGTGCAGTCCCGAGCGTTATAGAGCACAGGCCGATAAGGTGGCCTCGAAAATCATAACACAAAAACAAAAAGAAGCCCTGGATAAAACCGAGCCATTTGGCATCGAGCGTCCAAGCGATACTCTACGTCGTCGGCTTCTGGATGAGCAGGACCTGCTCTATTCAAGCGAGGCATCATTAGGCACGGACAAGCTTAGTCCTATCCCACATTGGCCTGAAAAAAATTACCCACCGGCGTCCAATTCTGCCGATGCCAATATCGCGATTGAGCCAAATCGTACCCTGAAACTTTCTCTGCTCGATACCCTCCAAATCGGCGCTCGCAACAGTCCGGAATACCAATCGCGTAAAGAAGACATATTCCGGGCTGCGTTGGATCTCGATTTGCAGCGCAACGAATTTAGAAACATTTTCAGGGCTCAGGCAGAGAACAACCTCAGCGTAGATACCACTAAGACCACTACGGACGAGATGGTTTCTAATCTCGATACCAGCGGAACAGCGGAAGTAACACGAAAGCTTAAGAACGGAGCCGACCTGAGCACAACTTTGGCAATCGACCTGGCGAAGCTGCTGACCCAGAACGGTGCATCGACGATGGGGGTAAGCGCCGACGCTACAGTATCAATTCCTTTATTGAGAGGCGCCGGCCGGCACATTGTGACTGAACCCCTCACCAAGGCCGAGCGAAATGTCATTTACCAGATGTGGAATTTTGAACGCTACAAGCAAACATTTGCCGTCGGTATTGCGCGGGAATACTTCTCGGTTCTGCGTCAGATGGACACGGCGGCAAATATGCAACAGAACTACCGCAGTGCCGTTGCATCTGCCCGCTGGTCACGAAGGCGGGGAGACGCCGGTCGAATACGGGAAATCGAGGTGGACCAGGCAGTGCAACGAGAACTGAGCGCCCGCAATAGCTGGATATCCGCCCAGGAGCAGCTAAAGAGAAGTCTCGATTCTTTCAAAAACACACTCGGCTTGCCGACCGATGCCCGAATTGAGCTCGACGCTGACGACCTGGAGCAGTTGCGAGGCCGCGCAACAAAGATTCTTGAACAGATTAAGTTTAGTCCGCGGGGTGAGACCTCTGGGACAGCCCCTCCTGCAGATGCTCCTGTAGACTTGGTCCCCGCCAGCTATGAAGACGCCGGACCGCTGGAAATGAATGAGCCGGCAGCGATGAAGCTGGCTTTGGAAAACCGTCTGGACTTGCAGGCAACCACCGGTGCGGTCTATGATGCACAGAGACAGGTTGTGGTCAAGGCCGATGCATTAGGGGCAGAGTTGACGCTGGGGGGGTCAGCCAACTTCTCGGACAATGACGACAATGGCAGCATACATTTTGAAGGGGGACGATATGCGGCGCTGCTGTCATTGGACCTGCCCATCGAGAGAACTGCCGAGCGGAACGCCTATCGCACAAGCTTAATAGACCTGGAGCGGGCTACAAGGAGTGTTCAGACACTTGAAGATCAAATCAAGCTGGCCATTCGTAATGAATTGCGGACGCTGCTGGAGTCGCGGGAGAGTCTTAAGATTCAGGCGCAATCGGTTGTGGTCGCAGAGAAACGTGTTCGAAGCAGTAACCTTTTCCTTGAGGCAGGAAGAATAGAGATACGTAATTTGCTGGAGGCCCAGGATGCGCTGTTGTCGGCACAGAACCAACTGACCGCTGCGGTCGTGAATTACCGTGTAGCGGAGCTGGAGCTTCAGCGAGACCTAGGACTTCTCAAAGTGAACGAAAAGGGTTTATGGCAGGAATTTTCACCAGGGGAAATCAGTCATGGCAACTAACAATACTAACAAAAATGGAATCGACAGACGTAAACTTTTTAAGGTGGTCGGACCCGTCGTCATTATCGTTGCAATCGGCTTAATCGTGGTTTGGCTAAAGGCCGTTCGAGGCGGTGAGACTCCGGTCGGCGAAATGGCCACCTTTGTAGCCAAGCGCGGCCCCTTGACCATCAGCGTTCCCGAGACTGGCACCATAAAAGCCAGACAGCAGGAGACCATCAAGAACGAAATGGAGGGCAGAACGTCTATCATCTACCTCATTCCTGAAGGCACGCACGTGAAAAAGGATGAGCTCCTTGTCAAACTGGATGCCAGCACCCTGCAGGATACCAAAATCGACCAGGAAATCAAAGTTATGAACGCAGAGGCAGCGTATATCAATGCCAAAGAGACCCTCGACATCGTCAAGAATCAGTCCCAGAGTGACATTGACGCTGCCACCCTTACCCTTGATTTTGCCCAACTGGACTTGCAAAAATATACCGACCCCAACGGACAGTATCGAAACGAGCTGGTTACGGCGCAGAACGCCATCACAATCTCCAATGAGGAAAAAACACGGGCCGATGAGACCTTGAAGTGGTCGGATCAACTGTTTAAGGAAAAGTACATCTCACAAACAGAGCTGCAGGCAGACCAACTGGCGGTAACACGTTCAAACGTCAAACTCGAAGTTTCCCGTAACGACATCGAGCTACTGGAGAATTTTACCCACAAACGACAGCTCGCCCTGCTCGACAGCAATGTCAAACAGGCACAGATGGCCCTGGAACGCGCGGAGGCAAAGGCCAGAGCCAATATAGTTCAGGCGGAGGCGACCCTGAAAGCTACAGACCAGGAATACGAGCGACAGAAAGGCAAGCTCGCCAAGATAATTGACCAGCTCACCAAAGCCGAGCGGCGCTCCCCCGTGGATGGAATGGTAATCTACGCAACAAGTGTTCGAGGCGGAGGGTTTGGACGTGAAAACAGACAGCCGTTGGATGAAGGTGTCGAAGTTTTTGAACGACAGGACCTGATATACCTCCCAACAACCGCATCGGCGATGGCAGAGGTGGATGTTCATGAGTCCCATCTCGAAAAGGTTCGGCTTGGGCTTCCCGTGATAATAACGGTTGACGCCTTACAGGGCAAGAGGTTCGTCGGCACAGTAGGACGCATTGCCCCATTGCCGAATCCTCAGAGTATGTGGATGAACCCCGACCTGAAGGTTTACACCACGGAGATTTATCTGGAAGGTGACGACCCATCTCTGCGAAGTGGTATGAGCTGTAAGGCCGATATCATCGTCGAACAATATCAAGACGTTGTGTATATCCCTGTTCATGCGGTCATACGGGTTGGAGGAAAACCCACCGTCTATGTCGTCAAGGATGGTAAACTTGAGGAGCGAACGGTCGAGATAGGCCTGGACAATAACCGGATGGTCAAAATCACCAGCGGACTTAATGAGGGCGAGGTCGTCTCACAGACGCCTCCGCTCAAGGCCTCGACCGTAGAGGCCATCTCACAGACGCCTGGGGGCGCGTCACCCGATGCCAACGATACAACAATGGAGAGAATAAACGAAAAACTTAAGGCAGCCAATGGAACCCGGACCAGCCCACCTTTGGACAAAATCGCAGGCCCACCGCAGCAAGGACAAGAGCGGCAGATGGGCACTGGCCTCGATGAAGCCGGACAGAAACGAACCACTGGAGAAGGCCCGCAGGGCCTTTCAACAGAACAAATAGAACAAATGAAACGGCGATTCGAAAATATGTCGCCCGAAGAACGGCAGAAAGAAACGGAAAAAATGAAGGAGCGATTCCAAAATATGTCGCCGGAGGAGAGAGAAAAGATGCGCCAGCAGCGTTCCCAGAGCGGTGGCCGTGGACAAGGAGGGGGTACCAGACCCCAACAATCGGAGAGGAACCAATAGATGCGCCAACCAACATCACCAGGCAACCATCAAGAAATTGTCCGGCTGGAGAACGCGTGCAAGATTTACCATATGGGGACAGAAGACGTCAAAGCGCTCGCTGGTGTCAACTTGGCATTTAATAAAGGTGATTTCTATGCCATTATGGGCCCCAGCGGCTCAGGCAAAAGCACAATGATGAATATCCTCGGCTGCCTCGACCGTCTGTCCTCGGGCTCCTATTATTTTGAAGGCAAGGATGTTAGCCGTCTTAACGACGATGCCCTCAGCGAGATACGGCTCAGACATTTAGGATTCATATTTCAGAGCTTCAATCTGATTCCTCAGTTGACGGTTCAGCGCAACATCGAGCTGCCGCTCTATTATCTGGGCTGGGACTCGCTTCAAAGCTCCCATCGAGCTAAAGAGCTTGCAGAGCAGGTCGGCCTTGGAGATCGGCTCAATCATCGGCCCGCAGAGCTTTCCGGCGGACAAATGCAAAGGGTCGCCATTGCCAGAGCATTGGCCAACGACCCCCAGATTATCTTTGCGGACGAACCCACAGGCAATCTCGATTCGGCCACTGGCGCACAAATTATGGAGCTTCTGAGCAAATTAAACGAGCAGGGCAAAACCATCGTTATGGTGACGCACGAGCTGGATATCGCCGCCCATGCCAAGCATAGAATGCACATGATAGATGGAACTATTGACAGAATCGAGGAAAGCAATCATGCAGCAAACTAACATAATAAGAAACATAATGCTGGGCATTGGGAATCTAATGCTGCACAAACTGCGCTCGTTCCTGACGATGCTGGGTGTTGTCTTCGGCGTGGGAAGTGTCGTGGCTATGCTCTCAGTCGGCGAAGGCGCCAGCAAAGAGGCCCTCTCGCAGATACGAAAACTCGGCAGCACCAACATCATCATCTCATCGGTCAAGAGCGCCGAAGAGGAACAGACCAGCACCACCCATTCTCATATGAGCATTTACGGCTTGACCCATGAGGACCACCTCCGGCTTGCCGACAGTTTCAAAGATGTCAAACAAACCGCGCCGGTGAAGCTGATGCGAAAGGAATCTCGCCTTTTCGAAAGGTCGATAGAACTGCGGGTAGTCGGGACAACGCCCGAATGGTTCCTGCTTGTGCCCCGTGACATAATTGCCGGTCGCGTTATTTTACCCCTCGACCAGGAAAAACGTTCGCCGGTTGCGGTGCTGACCGAATTTGGTGCTCGAAAAATCTTAGCTACCGAGAGCGTCATAGGCCAGGCCATTCGCATCGGCGGCGATGCGTTTGAGGTCATCGGCATCGTTAAAAGCGAAAGCGGACAGGCCGGAAACATTCAAATCCCCGACCAGGAAATCGATGTCTATATCCCTATCGAGGTGGCACGCCAATACTTCGGCGACATATTTACCAAAGTAACATCAGGCACATTTGAACGAGAACAGGTTGAGCTACACCACATTATCGTTCAGGTGGATGAAACCGAACACGTTGAGGCCATCGCCGCTGGAATTGAAAGAATGTTGGAACGATTCCACAAGAAAAAAGATTACACAGTAAGCGTTCCTTTGGCGCTGCTCAAGCAGGCCGAGGCAGTCAAGCGGACGTTCAATATTGTCCTCGGTTCTATTGCCGGCATCAGCTTACTCGTGGGCGGAATCGGCATAATGAACATTATGCTGGCCTCCGTCACCGAACGCACCCGCGAAATCGGCATCCGCCGGGCAATCGGAGCCAAGAGAAGACAAATCGTTTTTCAATTTCTCATTGAGACAGTGGTCCTGTCCACGACCGGCGGCATCATCGGATTAGGCGTGGGCGCTCTGATACCTTTCTTGATAACCTATTTCTCCGGTATGATGACACTCCTCACACTGTTAGGCGTTCTCCTTCCGCTGTTCATTAGTATGACTATCGGTATAGTCTTCGGATTATACCCGGCTATACACGCAGCAAAAGTGGACCCAATCGTTGCTCTCCGGCACGAGTAAATAGTCCTGCAAGCCCACTCTAATAAAAGTTACAGCTTGCCGAAATGCGGGAATAGTGTTACCATTTCGCTAATTGTTTATCAACAACACAAGGCGCTTATCAGAAAGGACAAATGCGTGCCGGGTCAATTTCTTTTTGGACATCGCGACAGTCGCTTCGGAATCTCCCGACATTTTACTCTAATCTTAATGGCCTGTCTGCTATCAGCACATCACATCTTCGGCTCCCAATTGCCCTGGCGGTCGCCAAACAAATATCGGCTGCTATTGGAAGTGGACCCACGTGGCGTTTCACGGTCCAATTCCCCAGTCTCCATTGACATTGATTTCGCTCAAATTCTCTCCGAGAAAACAATCAAAGGGACATTCGACGAGCATACAATCGAAATAATCGGCTACGACCCTCTTGGAGCACCTAAGGTATTTGACGCATCACGGGACGGATACGAGCGATACCTTTTGCCGTGGCATCTGGAGAGATACTATCGGCTCAATAAACTCACCGTCAACTTCGTTATGCCTGACCACACTTGCACAAGATACGCTGTTTTTTTCGATATGCGTGAATCCGGCCTGGGCAGACCCCATCGCTATCAGGGACTCGTAGGCGACGGGGATTTCTTCAGACAAGATTACCAAAGACGCGAAATCGGTGCCTGCCATTTCGATTGTTTCTGTGACCTCGACGGCGATGGCGACTTAGACCTATTCAAGGGCGGCGTCGAGCCGTTTATATATTGTTATGAGAATGTCGGCACCAACCGCCTCCAATATGCAGGCCGGCTGACTTCCGGCGGAACACTATTTACGCTTCCAAAAAATGACCGCAATAATCGAAGCTGGGTCGTCCCGCACTTCTATGACTGGGACAGTGATGGCGACCAGGACTTCTTCCCCAGCTTTATGGATGGTCCCTACGCCGGCAAAATAGTCTTTTTCGAAAACACAACCGCACAAAGCAGGCAGCTTACCTTTATTGATAGAGGCCCGATGAAGACCGTCTCAGGAACGCCGCTCGCTGGCGGGGAACAAGCGGGCGGGTGGTTTCCTTCCATAACATTTATCGCGGATTTTGACGGTGACGGCGACGGAAGAATAGATGCGCTCGTTGGCAGCAACGACCATTGCTACCTCTACCGCAACTTAGGCAAGGACGGCTCGGGCGGCTGGCTGCTGGATGATGCCATAACAATTAAAGCCGGCGGCGAAGACATTGTGCTCTTTAATCCCTGCTTTGAAATCGCAGACATAGATAGCGACGGCGACTGGGACCTTTTCGCCGCACCACAATCAGGCCAGATTTATCTATTTGAAAATGTCGATACAACTACTCCCAAAACCAAGCCCACCTTCGCTAAAGGCGTTGCAATCGCCTATGATGAAATCTATACAATGCGCAGCACCCACCCCCGCGTGAAGTTCGCTGATTTTACTAGTGACGGCTTGCTCGACTTCGTAGTGGATAGGGCCTGGGAACTGGCAAATCTAAATGCCGCCTCACAAACAAGGGACTATGGCGCTCTATTTGCAAACGTCGGGACCAAAACCTCTCCAAAATGGGAAAAACGCGATGCCTACCACGGAGCTTCATTTACCGAAGATTTTCAAATATGTGATGCACTCCGCCAAAATATTGTTCGGGCTACAGACTGGAATAACGATGGCAAAACCGACCTCATCGCCGGCGATTGCGACGGCTTTATATGGTATTTTCAGAATAAGACCAGCAACCTTTTCCCGGTATTTGCGGCGGGCACAAAATTGTCTGCCGGCGGCAAGATATTAAGTTTAGTAGATAACAGCGGCCACGCAAGACCTGACATCTGCGACTGGAATAACGATGGCCGCAAGGACCTGATTGCCTCTGATGGCGCCGGCACTGTCACCATATATCTAAACGAAGGAACCGACGCCAACGCAGCCCTTGCACCTGGCCAAAAAGTCCAGGCCTACAATGCTCAGGATGTTCTTGAACCGATAGACCGCGGCAGCCGGTCACACATACTCGTTTGTGACTGGGATAGCGACGGCAAAAAGGACATCATTTTTTCCGACCAGGAAAATCCTGGATTTTGTTTTTACAAAAACATAGGCGCTGATAAGAATCCGCTATTTGCCGCCCCCAAAAATATAGGATTGACGCCTTATATGAGACCAAATCTGGGCTCATTTGTGGATTGGGACGGGGACGGCAAAAAAGACTTAATCGCCTGCGAATTCGAGCATAGCATCAGGTTTTACAAAAACGTTGGTTCTGCAGAGCCGAACACAGAGCCAAAATTCTCCAATCCTGATGGTATTCGAATCGTCAAGCCATACTCCATTATGATGATTTCCGGCGCCGACGCGGTAGATTGGAATCAGGATGGTGACATCGATATCCTTACCGGCCAGGGGCACGGCGGCAGCGGCATCCGTTTCTACGAGCGAGACTACGTTGAGGACTGCATTAAAAACACACACCCGATTGTAACCATTAAGGGATTTGAAACATCAAAGCCGTCATTTCTTGATGTTGTCCGCCGCTATGCAGACGCAATGATTGAGCATGGGCGTGACATTTACGGCGACCAAAAGAGCGGTTTGCTGCTGAGCGCATTCGACCGAAGCACGCTAAAGCCCCTAACGGTCCGTCCATCTCCGCCCGGAGGCATCCGCAGGGAAGACCGTTCCGGACTACCCTGGCTGGCTCTGGTGGGCGTAAATCCGCAGCTTGACCAGAATCTATTGCGCATATTATATACCTTAACAGAAATCACCGGCGACACACGCTATAGTCAGACCGCCGACCACGAATTACAGTGGTTCTTCAAAAACGCACAGTCACCCGCGACCGGCCTGCTGCCCTGGGGCGAGCACTTGTGCTGGGACGTAATGCTGGATAAGCCCGTTTCCAGCAGCACAGATTTTACACACGAATTCTCCCGCCCATGGGTCCTCTGGGACAGGAGCTTCGAATTAGCCCCCGAAGCATCAAAGCGATTTGCCTCAGGATTATGGGAGCACCAGGTCGCCGACCAAAACACAGGCGCATTCGACCGGCACGCACCATACAATAGACACGGCCCAGTGGACGGCAAAGATTTCCCACGGCACGGCGGCTTCTACATCCACACCTGGGCCTATGCCTACAAGCACACCAATGACAAAACCTTCCTGAAAGCGATAGAGACTATCCTGACCCGATTTGAACGTAAAAGGCACAGTAGTGATGGAACTATGCAAGCCACAATCGGCCCGCTCGATGTTGAAACCGCTGCATCTATGGTGCCCGAACCTCTACGCTCACGCCTTCGCAAATTTGCCGAAACAGAAGACCAGCTTATCCTGGAAGACCTGCAAAAACAATACGGCCAGCCAGATGGGACCTTACTATTCAAACCTACTTGGCAAGCTGGATACAGCGCCGGTGTTATAGCCGACTGGGCGATGTTCGGCTGGGCCCGCTACGAACAGGTAAAAAAAGAAGAGTATCGTAATTTAGTAATAGCCGTTGCCGACGCCTACATCGACACACTGCCTGATGAAGACGTTGACGTCTGGCCAATGAGCATCGCCCACATAATCAGCGCGCAAGTAGCTGCATATAAGCTTACTAAGCGCGACGTCTATCTCGAACAGGCCTGCCGGTTTGCACGTATGGCCGTAGATACCTTCTGGCAG
>CAZKOQ010000014.1:0-20277 GCA_964554425.1 uncultured Pirellulales bacterium
GACCCCGGCTGGGTGTTACCAGCCGGCGGTGAAGTCATAGTTGCATAGGTTGACATGGAGAGGGAAATCCTAAACTCGAGGTCAGAAAGCCGCCAGAGGCGGACAAGTCCATGTATTTTTTTGGCCACAGAGAAATAAAAAGAACATCAGGACATCAGGGGAACAGGAAGAAGTCCGCAGGACACCTTACGGTGGATATCAGAAAAACAGGATATCAGGGAATTGGTTGATGGTTCGACTGAGCTCACCGAAGTCCGCTGGCTAAAGTTGAGTTGAGATTGCCACGGCCTAGAAAACAGGCCTCGCAATGACCTTGCTTCGCCCGAAGGGCTACGCAGAGCAGGAAAGCAGGTTACCAGATTTTTGACAGATATTTTTTGTCTACTTTGGAATTTATAACGGGGCACGGAATTCTTATCGACAAACCGGAGAAACACATCTAAAATCCATCAGAGGCAATGAAACCGATTGAACACGAAACACATAACTGTTGAAGGTTTTACATGACAAGACCGCTTATGTATTCGAAATTGTCAAAAGTCACAGTCCAAACAATACGAAAACAGTCTCTATGGGAAGTCCACAACAAACGATGCTTCTACTGCGATGAGGTCTTGCTTCTCCGCGATTGCGAGATAGACCATATAATCAGTCAGGATTTGAAGAAAAAACCTGACGAGCGTAAAAGAAGATTGAATTACTGTGGGTTGCCACAATCCTTTGATATTGATAGTTTGATGAATCAGGTGCCATGTCACTCTATTTGTAACAAAAAGAAGGGGTCAAAGCGGTACCACAAGAACACTGTCCTTCATTATATTGAGCAAGCCAAATCAAAATCTCAGAAAGTTAAACAACTGGAAAATTATTACAAAGCTGCTCTACAAAAGGATCGCGGGGAGGGATTGATTAAAATGATTTTGAAGCACGACCTCCTGGACACGTCCGAGATCATAAGTCTGGCGAGGTATTATGAAACCTCAAAACCTAAACTTATCGACCCGACACATGTCATCACTTTTTGCTTAAATATAGATGACCTTTTCGAATCTGGCTGTCTGCCTGATGACGCTCCTCTTAAATACCCATATTTATGTGACTGGTTACACGATAACCTGCTTAAACATCTATCCTCGATTATCTCAACACCATATTATCCGGTGGAAGATTCAAGAGATGGTGAAACTTTTGGAATAAGGATTGTATTCTTCAAATTGAAGCAGAGAGAATTTTCTAAATTTTCAATAGATTGGTGGAAAATATTCCCCGAAGGAACTTTTACCAGCGTATATGGAGAGCCACCAAGTAAGTATTTTAAGAAAGTAAAAAAATCATAACACTCGCAGATGCACTATCAGAAAGAGACATTCAGGATTCAGCGGAGATGATGACAGAGTTTTTGGTGAAAGGTTGGTATATGACTAACGGAGCTGAAGGCGGCGCTGCTATGGCGGAAACGAATTATTACAATGTTCGGCAATCATACCGTACCTGCACGAATTATCGAATTCTTTATCAACGCTGTAGCTTCGGCAGCATAATCAATTATGAAAAGTGCGAAAGTTCACTTTCTACAAAGTTAAATTTTTAATTATTTCTTTCCTCAATCAGGATTGGGTGATATAATTATTTCTCGACTTTGAATAGCAGATATTCCCTTGCGGAGAATAAAAAGTTGTGTTTATACCATATCAAGTAGATGTTCCGTTTGACCATCGACCGGTGATGAACTGGATAGTATTCGCGGCCGTGCTTTTGGTATTTGGACTGCAAGTATTAGAGCAGCCGAAGGTCGAAACACAGGTTAGGGAGGAATACAATAAGCGGGTATCTGAAGGAGAACCACAAATACTTGCAGCAAAACATGCCCGAGAAAGTGCATCGGAAAATACAATATATCGATTCGCGTTAAAAGGTTGGGGACTGAAAGGATTGTTCGGTCATATATGGCTGCACGGAGGAATATTCCATTTAGTAGGAAATTTGATTTTCCTATGGTTATTTGGAAATGCAGTGTGCTCGAAGATCGGCAATATTTTTTATCTGCCGGTGTATATAGGGCTCGGTATGATAGCGGGTATTAGCCACCTGTTGTTTGCAGGCGGCTCGGTGATTGGGGCAAGTGGCGCTATAAATGGTATTGTGGGGATGTATCTGGTGTTCTTCCCTGAAAATAAGGTGAGCTGTTTTGTCCTGTTGCTTATTAAGCCCATAATGTTCGGTGTTTCGGGTTATTGGATAGTGTCGCTGTGGTTTATTTTTGATATATTAGGCGCAATAAGCGGTAGTCAAGGGATGGCTTATTTTGCTCATATAGGCGGCTTTTTGGCAGGGGTTGGATTTGCGATTCTGATGTTGAAAAGAAAATGGGTAGTTATGGAAAAAGACGAGAAGTCACTATTGGAACTGTTAGGGCTGGAGAAAAAACCGGTAATAGCAGAACCGAGGAAGGATTTTGCACCTTGGCAAAGACAGTGGGAGATGAAAGAGGCCGAACAGACTGAACCACAAACGATACCGATGGAGACGGAGAATCATAAGGAAGAATTCATTCGCTTTAACTGCCGGTGTGGACAAAGAATTAAAGTTGCCAGGGACCATGCTGGTAAGATTGGGCGATGTCCAAAGTGTAAAGAAAAAGTGAAAGTTCCCGAGGAGTGATAAAAAAGAAAGGAATTTTATATGGATTCGAGAAGCTTACTATCAGGAAAAAACCAAATGAAGCGAATTATGGTAATAGTTAGTTTGTGTCTTTTATCAACAGCTTGTTTAGGACAAGAGGAATATCGAAATAAGAAATTGCATTTTTCCTTTATGGCGCCCCAGGGGTATGAAATTATTAGTGATGAGCTGGTGCTTGGCGATTATACGAAAAATATGGAAATTAGATTTGGTGATGCGGACATTTTATTATTCTGCCAGCAGAGCGGCAAAGGCAACAAAAACTCAATCTTAGTTCAAACACACCTTATTGGAGAAGAAAAAGAGGGACTGGTTTTTGAATCTCTTTTCAAGGAACGGTTGACATCGAATGCGTACAGGGAAATAAGTCTTTCATATCTGAAGGAAGCTCAAAACAAATGGATAGATGGAGGAGAGGTGGCAAAAGGAGCGGAACCCAAGGGGAAGATTTATTATGATTCAGCTAAAAATATTTTCTACGAAACGATGGTTCTACCTCGAATAAGCAGCGGAGCGATTGGCATAGGAACGGTCAGAGTGCTGGGGCACAACAGGGTTACCATTTTGAGCTTTGAACTTTCCGGCACGAATTGCGATGAGCTTTTGAATTTTATCGAAGAAGTTGCAGGTTCTTTTGCATACGATAAGAATTATGGATTCGGCGAAGCTCCTGTAACGAGTATATTTAGAACGCTGTGGTTCTGGCTATTCCCCGGCTTCGGGACATTGATTGTTATGTTTTTTATTTATAGATGGGTGGCATCAGAGTATGGATAATATTCTGGCCGCTCAGCACAGAAAGAAAAGAGAAGGGAAATCCTGAATTGGAATTTGTTTAGAGCTTCGAAATTACATATTAGGATTTCTTTCTTTGATTCTATCTCTAAGTGCCTTCTGTGGCTTTAAAAAACCGACTAAAAGGTTCTTCGTCTGCGGAGCCAGGCAACGAAGGCGATGCCGATGCCGCCAAGAACGAATGCGCCCGGGGCGGGGATAAGCGTAACTTTTACATTGTCTAAGACGGCATACGTGTCAGGGTCATTGATAGAATAGTCGTGTGCAAGGTCGAAGACTATTTTAGCATTGCAGGGGAGCGAAAGACTTGACACATCAAGTGCAACTGTCATTTCAAGGTTAATTATATCTCCTGTTACTGTTACAAGCTCATCCTTCTCGATATCACCATCACTGGATAAGGAGAAAAAGTAGTCATTGCCGTCAATGAAAATCAGAGGGTCGCCGCTTGAGTCCAACAAATATGCGGTAAAGACATCGGTCTCGTGGATTTCGGTTTCCATCGTCGGGTCAAAAGAAAGCGTCATTGAGCCGGCATCCATTGTAAATACCTGGCTCAGCGTGCTGTTAGGGAAGAAAGTATCCTCGTCATAATCGGGGGCTAACCTTGCAGACTCATTATTCCACCATTGAACGTAACCAGCATCAATACTCCAGCCGTTGGACAGGTTAACGGAAAAGTCGCCATTGGTAATTCCAGCTTGTAGCAAATGAGTTGAAGCGAAAAGAAATGTGATACTTACGGCTATGGACTTAAGAATGTTATGTCTTTTCATCATTCGACTCCTCTTTAATAAAACTAACTATCCGGATTTAACGAACACGTATTATCTGAAACCAGAATAGCTTTGTCAAGAAAATTTGCAAAAAAACTTGGGATAGGAAGGGAACATCATATAACTTTGAACTGTTTGGGAAATAAGGGTTTATGACGTAATTTGATGCCCTTTTCAAGAAAAAACGCCAAATTTGGGAAGTGGATTCGGTGGGCGGAGTAACCCGGCGTAAAACGCCGGGCTAAATAGGATTGCCACGACCCCGCCGTTTTGCTTCGCCTGCCCCCGCGACTCTCGTCGCAAGACGGGGCGGCGGGCAAAAACGAAGCAGCTGGGGCTCGCAATGACAAACACTGGATTCCCGTCTGCGCGGGAATGACCCTCCGACACCTTTACCGCTCGGCGATGTCCAAGCATATCATTCTCGTCAGGTCTCGCACAATCAGTCGGCCAGAGGCCATTGCCATAGGCCCCCATGACTCCGGTCCTTCTAAAACCTTATGCTCAACTAATTGGTTATAGCCGGCCGGCGTCGCCTCCGCTATGGTCAGCAAGCCCGAATCATTCATCACGTATATTAAGCCGTTCGCAATCATAAACGGCCCAAGCCCAAACTTATGAGCGCTCGTGCTGGTCCATAATACCTTCCCATTCAAATCAAGACAGGCAAGCTGCTCATCAGGCCGAACCCCATAAATATAACCGTTGTAAAAAATCGGAGTATGCTGCGGCGAGCCGAACACATCCGCTGTAAGCCGAAATACTTCCTGCACATTTACCCCGCCCCCCTGCTCAACCAAACGCAGCATCACACTGCCCGCATTGTAGCCGCCGGAAAGAAAAATAAGTCCCTCCCCTACCACAACCGGCGAGGGGACATTCGCCACCTTAATCTTCCACTCCGGATACTCCCACAAAACGCCGCCATCCTCCGCCGACACACCGACCACTCCCCCACTGGCGCAATAGACATACATCCGCTTCCCGGCAAACTCTACCGGCATCACAGAAGAATGTGTCATACCCCAGCCGCGCTGGTTTGCAGTCCTCCACACAATCTCACCCGTTTCGCAATCGACCGCTATCATTAGCGCCTCACCGCCGACCCCGATTATTGCCCTGTCGCCATCGACCAAGGGACACTGTCCCGCATACCACGAAGGCACCTCCGTCTTAAAATCTTTTACCAAATTAAGCATCCAGCGAAATTCGCCGCTTGTAGAATCCAGGCAGGTAACGTGGCACTTTGGTCCCATTGTTACCACATATTTTTCTGTTACCGCCGGAACTGTTCGACTCATCCCGTGATAACGTTTCACTTTAACCGGATAAGAATACCGCCAGATTTCTTTTCCATCCTCAAGCGACAAGCATCGAACGGCGTCGGCCTGTTTTTTGTGGTCGTAATCTAAAATATATACCCGCCCGGCCAAAATCGCCGCGCCTGCGTAGCCCTCGCCCACCTCGATAGACCAAAGGACCTTTGGCCCCTCCGGACCCCACGCACGCGAAAGTGTTACATCCTCACTACCTATCGCATCAAAATTTGCCCCTCTAAATCTCGGCCACGCGCCCGGCAAATTAGAAGCGACTCCATCAAACCGCAGCAGCTCGCCTTGTATCTTGCCTGTCGGGTTTTCTTCCAAAAACGGCTGCAGCAAATTCTCCAAAATAGGCACGCGCTCTGTCAGCTCTATCGCCACATCGCTGCTAATCCAGATACACAGGGACACAGCCCCCAACACAGCCAGCCCCACAGGGATTATCCACGCAACTACTGTTCGCTTCATAATCTGCTCAACAAACTTTCGCTTCTATTCATTACGCAGCGCCTCCAGCATTTTTCCACCAAGCGCAAACACACTTGCCAGCCATATCCACACCGCACCGCTGGCAGCTATCGCAGCAATCGTTACTGCCAGCGAAAAATACGGCACATCCGCGCGAGGCGACCTGATAGCAGGCCCCGCCGCCACCAGCGCCGCCACAACTCCACAAACCAAACCAGCTAATACAAGAACCCAGTGCTCATAAAAAACCATCCGCTTGACCGCGCCTTTAGAAAATCCAACTGCGCCAAGCATCGCAAACTCCCCTCGCCGCTCCAAGATATTGCGAAGCACCACCAGCCCAAGGCCCACACTGCCAAGAACTATACCCAATCCGCCCAAAACCGCAAACACCGAAAGATACGTATTTTCAACGGCAGCAAACTCCGCCAAACGTCTGCCCGCCGGCACAACTTCCAGCCCAAAATCCCTCATCGCAAACGAAAGTTTCTCCGCCACAGCATCGCTTTGGCCTTGGGGTGCATCAATAAGAAACATTCTATATCCATTTTCTGAAGGAAATCGCTTGACAAACTTATCATCCCAAATAATAATGCTGCCCTGTAAGATTGACCGCTTCAATATACCCACCAACCGCAGCCGAAACCTTTCTCCCCGTTCATCGACATATTCAATCTCATCTCCGACACGCTTCCCAAGCGCCCATACAACTGTATCGTAGTCCCCTACAGCCGGCAAAACATCCGTGCCGTATTCCCTAAAAAGCAATATCCAGCTCTGTCCGGCTGCAGTGTTCTTAGACCTATCAATTGTCTCAGCCCAGCCAAAAGCTCCTCGTCTGCGCAGCTCCTCTGGCTGCACACCCAATAGACGCGGCATCTGTGCGCGATTCAAATTAAGACAGCTTGCATCATCGCCATCTCGCACACGCAACTGCACTATTTCGACACCCTCAATCATATCACTAAGACCCATTGCCTCCCGGCCTGACTTGCTATTGAGGTCGTGCAAAATCCCTATTGCCGATTCGCCGAACAATGCAAAACCGCCCGTCCCCGAATCCCGCCTTCCGCTTTTCGCTGATGGCTCGCCTTTATTTGCCCCAACCGCTACCACCAAGAAAATCCCGCACGCAAGCATTCCGACAATTGCCAAGCTCCGTCCGCTTCGCCTGGCAGAATTTCGCAGCCCTAAGCCGGCTATAGAAACCAAAGCGCTATTCCAACGGCCTCCTACAGTTCTCAATAATGTGTGGCTCAGACCAATTCCCGCAGCCAAAAGCAACGCACCGGCCCCAAAAAATGCAGTCGAGACCGACCCGCTGTCCCCCCTTCCCATTGTTAAAAGAATCGCCGCCGCCCCAGCAATTGCAACAATTGCTATCCACAATCCCATAGGACTTTGTAGCCCAACTTTTGTGCCAAAGTATTGCCACCGTGGAACCGCTGAAAGAAGCTCACGAGCCGGCCGAGTAATCTGCCGTCGCAAAGTCAGCCATATCGCAGCCAAAAAAATTACAACCGCCCCCAAAGCTCCTCCAACCATAGTGGACATTCGCACGTTAAAATATATTGGCGAGCCGCCGACAACAACCTGCCATCCGGTCGTAAGTCCATAAATCATTGCCTTAGTGTAAAGCACCCCCGCCGCCGCCCCTCCGAATGCCCCCAATAACGCCAGAACTCCCCCTTCCATAAGCATAAGCCGCCTCACCATCCTCTGCGTAAAACCTACAGCCAGCAGCATCCCAACCTGCTGCGAGCGGCTCTCTACGCCAAACACAAAAACAAGCCCCATCAAAATTAAGGCCGCGATTATAAGAAATACACTAAAGCCCAGGAACAGCCAGCCGAAATCGGTCCCTCCTTTGCTCGCTCTCACGCCGCGTTCACGCACCGATTGAAAAAATAGCCCCAGCGCAGCGGGGTCAACTGAGTCTAATAACTTCGACTCTACATTCTCAATCGGCTCACCGGCAAGAGGATAGCGAATGGCTGTCAGCCCCCCGTATTTATTCCGCCACATCTGCTCACCTGACTTGAGCGTAACAAACGCCTTTGGCGCGCCGCGATACTGTTGCCAATATTTTTCATCCTGCGGGCGTATCTTACCAAGCTCAATCGGAATCCCCGGCCTCCAATCCCTGCAATTATTTATATCCGCTATGCCGGGAAAATCCGGCATAAGCTGCTGGTCTATTGCCAGGCCTTCCATAGGCAATATCTTACGAACACGCAAACTTCTTTTTTGCTCCTCAAGTCTCCTCATCGGCCCTGGAACAAAATAAGCAATCTCAATCAAGTCGCCAACCTTAGCTCCAAGGTCGTCAGCAAGCCACTTGTTGATTACAATCTCATCATCTCGCATATCCGCCGGCAGAAGACCCCCGGCGTCTGCAGATTTCCCAATAGCAGCCACCATCGAATACGGTGTCGATTTCTCGCCTAAACGCAGCTCATTTACAAAATAAGTCAAAATCCCGATTGCCCCGCTTCCTGCCTTCATCGCGCCTTTAGCCAGAAAATCGTCAATGAATACGCGGCTGCTGCGTATCTCGAACATACCTTGCTGCTCCAGCCGCCGAAACTCAAGATCCGCATCGCCAAGCTGCCAGCATTTTCTGATTGCTCCATTTGCCTTCTCCGCCGCTATGGTTTCCCCCGCACGCGAGGCAACTAACAGCATATTTGCCCTCTCTTTGGTGCCCAGCTTCTCTTGCAGCCATCGGATATCCACAAAGACATTCAAAGGCGAAATCTGATTTGCCTGCAAACTAAAACGTCCAAATTCTGCACTCCCCGCAATTGCTTTTACCGGCAGTCGAAAAGCAGCCGACAAGTCAGAATCCGGCGAAAGCGGCAACTCTCGCGGCATTTGGCCCGGCTTCTCAACTCGCAGCACAACCTCATCGCCGACCCCAACCGCAAGTTTCATCGCCAGCGGCGCATTTAGAACAACTCCTTCACCCAAGCTAAGATTTAACGGCTCGGCTCCGGCGCCGATTTTATAGAACCGCCCATCCACGCCAAGAATAGCAATCTTGTTTGCCCGCCTCGTGCCATCATCATTGGCAACAGAACCGCGAAAATGCAGCACAGGCGCTACTTCTGCATTCAATTCTGCCGCAATCTCATCCGCGAGCTTAGCTCTTATAAACCTGTCATTTAGAACCAGTGCAACCTGTGTTTTTCCCAGACGCTCTTCCATCTGTCCCCTCAAGCTGTAACGTACCGAGTCCCCTACCGCTAATGCCCCTACTAAAATAGCAGTCCCCACCAGCGCAGCCAGCAAAACACCCAGGTTCGTCCTCCAATAAAAAAATATACTATTTTTAGCAAGTCGCCAGATGCTCATTCTTAGCCCCTATATTTCAGAACACCGCCGCGCAGCTCCCATACCTGCCCGATGCGCTCGGCAATCGCAGCTGAATGTGTTACTACAATCAGCAAGACCTTCTCACTGTGGTTAAGCTCAACAAGAAGCTGTGCTATATTCATCGAAGAATCTGCATCCAGCGAACCTGTTGGCTCATCGGCAAGCAGCAGCTTGGGCTTGTTAATCAAGGCCCTGACAACCGCAACCCGCTGCCGCTCCCCCCCCGAAAGCTCGCCGGGCCGATGTAACAGGTGGTCTTTAAGCCCCACTCGCTCCAGCAGACCAACCGCCCTTTCCCCGGCTTCTTTTCTCGAAGAGCCATCTTTATTCACAAGTGTCGGAACTAAAACATTTTCGAGCACCGTGCACTGCGGCAATAAATGATGCAATTGAAAAACAAATCCAATCTCGTGATTACGGATTCCCGCAAGCTCAACCTCGTTGAGTTTTGCAAGGTCTCTGCCGTCCAACAACACCTTTCCTTCCGTCGGCCGGTCCAGAGCGCCGATAATGTTAAGTAGTGTGCTCTTGCCGCTGCCCGATGGCCCGACTATCACAATAGATTGGCCTTGCTCTACTTTTAACGTTATGCCTTTTAATACAAAAACAGCACCGGCAGCTCCCGGCGATTGATAACTTTTTGTTACGTCAATCAGTTCTAACATCATTTGCCCCGGTGAAATTTCTGTATAATCATTTCATATATACGCACTAATTCTCGAGCAGTTTGCTCAATATTAAATTTTGCAAATACTGCCTCCCTGCCTTGCTCTCCAAGTCGCCTCGCATACCCGCGGTCAATTAACAATGGCTTCATCGCGGCGGCCAAACGCACGGCATCATTCGGCTCACAAAGCACACCGCCGCCGGTCTCATCCAGCAGCTCCACGAACACGCCGCTTGCCGGCTGAACTATCGGCACGCCCGCCGCAAGCACCTCAAGCACATATAAGCCGTAAGAGACAGCCCTTTTCTCCGGCACAGACAATAATGAAAGAGACCGCAAAAATGCGATTTTACTTTCACGCATAAAATTAGCTATAAATTCTACATCATTCAATACTCTACAAGAGTCTAAATTCTGCCGAATCCGGCTCAGAAATACTTCATCGTCTCCGCTTTTGCCCCCTGCTATCCTCAGCTTGACATTCTTCAATTGCTCATCCTTCTTTAGTATGATAAAAGCATCAACCAGCGTATCCAATCCCTTTTCGGGGCACATCCGCGACAGATAACCAATAGTAGGCACGTCAGGTGCCTTCTCCTGAGGCGTATATCCATCCAGCGAAATCCCTATATGCACAACAGAAATCCGATTCGCATCGAGTCCCATTCTTTGACGCATAACATCTGCGTAATACCTGCTTACCGCCACATAGGCGTCAACGTCTTTTGACCGCTCTGCAATTATCTCCCACGCCTTTTCTGAGTATGGCGATGCCAGCCCATCCAGAAACCCGTCCTCATCCTGAAGCAGCGATACAACAGGCACGCCGAGTCTTTCTTTTATACCCCGTGCAAGCCCTGTTAACAAAGCATTAGAAAGACATATAATATCAGGTCTGTTCTCCTTGGCGCTCAGCCACTCAACAAGCCGTTCAAGCTCCTTCACCTGCCGCCCCTCCTCACCTCGCAACATTGATATTGTTGTCTCGCCCAATTCTTTGGCGCTTATCATTTTTGCCCGTCGCCCAATCCATCGCAAAAGCCCACGCCGGTCAAACAAACGGTCTAACCATCGCGGCGTCTTCCTGAATACTCCCCACTTTTGCTGAAGATAAACATTAACACCGCCAAAAAATATTGGTGCATCGCTGTGCACCTCGCCCTCATCGCCTTGCACCGGCAGATACATCGGCACCATTACGACATCACATCCGAGCTTCCGCATCGCGCCAATTAGTGCAGAATCCCGCAAACAATTCTCGCAATAGAAACTCCCCCCCGAACCAGGAGTTATTTGAACAATCCTCATAAATTGGAAACCCTCTTCTGCCGTCTCGGACCAAAAGCATACACGTAACCATCATCACTGCCGACAACGACCACCCCGCGGGCCACTGCAGGTGAGGAAATAATCGGCTGGCCAATCTCATAAGACCACACCTGCTTGCCATCAGAAAGCCGGAGCATATAAAGCCGCCCGTCGCCCGAACCCACAACGACCTTATCCCTACATATAGTCGGCGAACTATCAACCTCTCCTGATGTTGTGAACGTCCATACCATTTTTCCACTGTCTTTATTTACGCAATGGACTCGCTTATCTCGGCATCCGAATACAACCACATCCTCACCAACTGCCGGTGAAGAGAAAATTGGAGCAGTCCCGCCCGTATATTTCCACACGACCGCACCGGTAGCAACCTCACCGCATAGGAATACATTATCATAATTGCCGACATATACTCGTCCTTCGATAATCGCCGCCGACCCGGCAATGTATGAGCCGCTATCAATCTGTGTCACCATATTGCCATCCGCCACGGACACAACGTAAATCTTGGCATCGCAGCCGCCAAAAACGGCCTTCCCATCGCCGACCGCAGGCGAGCCGTTTATGAAGCTACCCGTTTCATAAGTCCACACGACCTTTCCACTCGCTGAATCTACACAGTGCAGCTTATTATCATAGCTGCCTACAAGTATCCATAAGCCCGTGGCACGGGCTTCTCCCGAAAGGGATCCTGTGGAAAGCCCTGCCGTAAGGCGTCCTGTGGAGTGAAGACACGGCCAAGATGGCCGTGCCACCAGTGTCCAATTAGCACCTCCCATAATCTTTCCTTCAGTTTGATACTTCCACTTAAGCTGCCCGCTTTTTGCATCAAGGGCATAAAGCCAGCCGTCCAGCGAACCGACGTAAACCACGCCACCCACCACGCAAGGCGACGCCTCGACTGCATCATCGGTCTTATATGCCCATATCTGGTGTCCTTTTTCCAGGTCGATTGCGTAAATATTTGCATCAGTGGAGCCGACAAACACAAGCCCTTCACTAATAGAAGGAGATGACTTTACTTCGCCGCCGGTCTTGAATTTCCAGATAAGGGCCATCGAATCGGGCAAAGCTCCATCCGCTCTGCCTGAGAGATTTTGTCCCCCGCGAAACATAGGCCAATTGACGCCATTTACAACCGGTACCTGTGGCTGAAGATCTTCAATAACATAGTCCATGTGGCAGGGTTTCCGCCGGCCAATCACGAGCACCGCGAGAATTATGAACGTAGCCGTGACAATAACAACCGCCAGAGTTGTCTTTATTGCAACTTTCCTGCTAATCCCCATCATTACCCTTTCTAACATCATCGTCCGGGGTGTCATTTCGAGCGAGCTGGCAGGGCGAAGCCCTGCACCGGATCAAGCCCGCCTTCGGCGGGGCGAGTCGAGAAATCTATTCCAAAACAGATTTCTCCGCTTCGCGACGCTTCGCGTCGCTTCGGTCGAAATGACGATAGGGCTTTTTTACAAAGCAATATCATCGGTAAAACAGGGTTAATAATAATGCACTAACTTCTCGCAGGCAATAGAACCTTAGATATTTATATTTTATAAGAACCAGCATATCTGGCGGGAAGTTGTTGAAATTCGAAGAGGCGTTTGATATTATGTGGAACTGAAACTCGCCCGCCGAAGGCGGGGTCGTAGAAGTGTTTCCAAAAGCCCTAAATGGGAAATGTCAATTTATAATGGGAACATCTTCGCACAAAATCTATTGAGGGAGACGAAATATGACAAAAGGACGAAATTTTCTGCGGCATCAGGCGATGTTATATCTTGTGCCGGCTCTTCTGTGCATTTTGCCGGTTTTGTCTTGTGGCAAAAAGGCAAAAGACAGCAGAGAAGTTGAGCAACCTAACTTTGCCGCCCGGACATTCAATTCCAAGATAGAGTTTGAGGTCTTGGTTAAAGAAAATCCTCAGTCCGAAATCAGGTTTGTCGGGCGAACACCAAGTGATACTCCGCTGGAGCCGCTGGAGATCCCTGCTTGTTGGGTTTGGATAGTCGGACTGTCCGGCCCGGTGAAAGACTGGGACGGACTGGTTCGGGAGATAAAACAGAATAACATCCCCGGTCTGCAGTTTGCTCCAGCTACGGATTCCGATTTGAAGCATCTGGTAGGCCTGACCGGATTGAGAGTGCTGTTGTTGCCCAACTCCGAAATCACAGACGTGGGACTGGAATATCTGTCGGGTCTAACTGGACTGCAAGAGTTGCATTTGCGCGGTGCCAAGATCACAGATGTGGGCCTGAAACATCTGGCGGGTCTGACCAGATTGCAAATGCTGGATTTGTCCTTCACCCAAGCCACGGATGCAGGACTGGAACATCTTAAATGCTTGACCGGATTACGAGAGTTGCGTTTGATGGCTGCCAAGTTCACTGATGCAGGTCTGGAACATCTCAAGGTTCTGACCAGATTGCAAAGGTTGAATTTGTCCAACTACAGGGTCACAGATGCAGGACTGGAACGTCTCACAGGATTGACAGGATTACAAGGGTTAGATCTGGGCCACACCAGCATCACGGATACGGGTCTGAAACATCTTAAGGGTCTGACTGCATTGCAAGAATTGAATTTGACCGGCTCCAAGATCACAGATGCGGGCCTGGAACACCTGGCGGGCCTGACCGGATTGCAATTCTTGGATTTGAGTGATACCAATATCACGGATGTGGGTCTTGAACATCTCAAGGGCCTGACGGGACTGAAGGTGTTGGATTTAATCGACACTCAGATCACGGATGCAGGTATACAAAAACTTAAACAAATAATGCCAAAGACAGAAATACGCTATATAATTAGGAGGTAGGATTCAGGAAACTGGTGGGCAAAGCCCACACTACCCCTACTGAACCAAAAAAGCGGCGGGAAAATATGCGAATTTGAGGTGATTTATCCTACGTATTGGCTTCTTGCATCAGCAATCATCATAAGCATCTGGTCGGCCTGGGCCCGAATCTGCGGGTCGGAGTTTGTTACTCTTGCATTCCACTTGGCGTATTCCTTGTTTAACTGATGGCGAGACTCCTCCTTATCCATCTCACAGCTCACACCAAGTATGACCTCTGTGTCCTTAATCTGGTGCATACTAACAGGAAGGATTCTTTCCATCATAGAGCGAAATCTGCCGGCGTCAACCTCAAGCCATCCTGACATCTCTTTCAGGATAGTCAGCTCTTCGGCACAGGCGCTCCCGTCTGCCTGCGCCACATACATACAAAGCTCCAGAATATCATATCGCTCCGCTATAGGCGCAATATCGGCGATGTCTTCACAAATCCTGCGAACGTTAACTTGATTGCCCTGCCGGAAAAATGTGATGGTCTTTTCCAGCTCTCTTTCGAGCTCATCTTTTGCCTGGTCAGACGCTTTTGATAAATCAATATGGCTGCTCGCCCATCTTTTTATAATCTCAATCTCCCGGCTGTACATCCTGCGGTCTGCCGCGCTGACAGCAAAAGCCAGTGTTACCGCCAGGGCTTTTGACCGCTCGGCGTTCTCCTGCAAATCAATATAGCCATTTGCCAAGCTCTCATAACTGAAATTGCACGCCGCGCAAGCTAACTCTTCACCGTTGTCACGAGATAATACTGATAGATGAAATTGCAGGTCCCGTTTGCCTTTACGCGGGAACGCCAGCCAATCAATGCTCACACGCGCAACATTAGTCCAATCCGTTAATGTCATAACTTGCTGAGGAATTTTGCCGATGTCGGTGCTATAACAAAATGCAAACGAGTCCCGCATTTGCCACTGCCTGACCTTGCTGTGCACCGGCCTGGACTGGGAAATCACGCCGGTAACATCGTCAATGGAAATCTTCACAGAAACATTGTGACCATCGTTTGGAGCGCGGATTGTGCCGCAAATCTCCACTACAAAGGTATCTTCAGTGCGGCCTTCATTCTGTCGTCCCGCCGCCCTGACGCGACAATTAAAAATCCCCATATCAGGGGGCGGGGGCTGTGGCGGAACTTGATTGGATTGTTTCTTTGGCCGGAATGAAAAGCCAATGCGCTTGGATAAACCGGATAATGTCGCTGAGGCACAAGACAGTCGCGCAACTAATGTTGGAATCAGCACCTCCTTCATTGCCCACCCGCAGATATTGCTATGCAACTTTGAAAAGCTCCAATTGTTCAACTTTCTGCCTCACGTCTCTTTGGGACAGCTTGCCGTCCTGGTCCAGACAAAAATCTACCTCCAGCATCCTGCTCGAATCAAGGTCCTCGAATTTGCAGTGCATCCTCTGGTTGACATCGTATTTGTATGTTACCTTAATAGGGCATCCGGCAGGTCTTCCCTCCGGCAGCTGGAATTTATGCGTCGCGATTTTGTTCACATACTCAGGTGCGGCATCTTCCCCCTGCGTTATCGTAACCTCCACCTCCGCCTGGCCGTCGGAAACCGTATAAAACATCTGCGACCCCTCGCAGGGTAGAGGCGTATTTTTCTTCAAAATAATGTAATTTCGAACCATACGCCGCCCCGTCTCTTTATCAACTGGAGCACAAATAGTCCCGTAACTATGATTGCAAACATCAGTCAGGTGAATGTCTCTAAGTCCACCTGCAACCCCTGTGGACACCGCTTCGGATTTGTCCCTAAGCATCGTCAGCCCTGCATGGACAGCAGCGCCAAGCGCAACGCACTCATCGACATTAACCGCCACATCCGGCGCAAATCCGAACATCGCCTCCAATCGCTTCTGCACCACCGGCATCCTCGTGCTGCCGCCCACCAAAAGCACCTTGTCTATCCCGGAAGTCCCAACACCCGCTTCCCCAAGAGCCACCTCTATCAAAATATCTATACGAGCCATAAATGAGGAAATCGCCTCCTCAAACATCCCCCGCGTAACCTCAACTCTCATACTGCCCGCCGGGCCATAGACTATTTTTTTTGCAACATCTCGCCGCGACAGTGTCTTTTTAATATCTTCCGCCTCATCTTCATATCTTGCCTTGTCTTCGTCACTGCTTGTTAGCTCGACGCCGAATTTGTCACGGTAACTTTGCTCCATCATTTCAAGAATCTTGCGGTCACAATCAATACCGCCAAGCGCGTGGTCGCCTTGTGAACAAATAATATCCATTTGACGGCCCTTGACATCCATTATGGTTACGTCAAAGGTCCCACCACCGAGGTCATACACTAAAACCTTCCCTGAAACATCGCGCGTGGCTGCATAATATAATGCAGCCGCCACCGGCTCATTGACAATTCCAATCACGTTAAGCCCGGCCATTGTCCCCGCATCCATAGTCGCCTTTCTGCGAATTTCGTCAAAGTGAGCAGGAACCGAAATGACAGCATCGCGGATTTCGCCGCAATCGGCTGAGCAGTCCTGTTTGAGCTTTTTCAAAATCAAGCTCGATAATTCCATGGGCGTCCAGTCTTTCCCATCGATGTTCTTGTGATAATCTCCGTCCCCCATGTGCCGCTTTATCCAGCGAACAGACCTTTCAGCGTTAAGATAACGAGAATTAATCGCCTCAATGCCAACGCGTATCACGCCTGTGTTCTCTTCGTCAAAGAAAATAGCGGATGGAGTAAGCCGCTCACCATCGGCATTTGGAACAATCTCCGGCTTGCCGATTGTATTGAGAATCGCCAGTGATGAGAAAGTCGTTCCCAGGTCAATACCAGCTATATTACCCATCTTTCAATCCTCAGTTTCAGTCCGGCCCGAACTATTTATCGACAAATCTTACTATGGACTTTTCTAACCAAATAGCTTTACCTGAGCTGGGCGGACCACTCTGAAGCTCTCATCGTCAATAAAATATTGGTAACCGGCTCTGATAACCTCCGCAATCTTCCCTATCAAACTCGGGTCATCGCAACATTCCTTTTCTCTAACGGCCTCCGCATATTTTTCCTGGCCGCGATAATCGCTATTTATTTCCGGCTCAAACCGTTCTATCCTGCTTGACTCCAGCAGAAAAATCAGCTCATCTCGCACCTCTTTGAGGTGCCCCGCCTCGACATCCTCTTCAGACAGCCGAGAAATGCGGCCCTCAAGGTTGTCAATGCAGCGTATCAAACGCAGACAGAAGCTTCGGATTATGTTCCAATCATACCCTTCCTGGAGCTTCTTTACTCTCTCCTGCTGGCTGGTGGCATATTCTCGAATAGCGCCTACCTGCTGGGTCAATTCCTTCAGGACACCATCTAACGGCTTGGACTGCTCAAGCGTGGCCTGCTGAACGCTCCTGGCCATCTGCCTAAACTCGGCAAGCTGTTTTTCCAGATTTTCTGTTTGGGCCTTCAGCGAGCCCTCAAGCTTGTAAAAATCTTTTGGCAAATCTGCTCCGGCATCGCTCTGCACTTTTTGAGCTCGACCTAACTGTGTCATAGTTGTATTAACATTGTTTCTCGAAGCTCTTATCAAGGGTGTCCCCGATGCGACCAGGTCTTCACCGGAAAGCAACGCGGCCACCACCCCCCTACCCCCGTTCTGGATGCGTCCGTCCGGCTTTACCGAACACCCAAACTCCGAACCATCAGAATTGATTTTACCCCCCCTCTTGGCGCCGACTAAGCCGCCGCGTCTTTCTGAATTTGCCCCAAAGCCCTGCCAGCCGGAGCTTGTGATGACCTTTGATTCCCTTCTCAACCATCCCCTCTTTTCACGAAGCTCCTCCTGCGAAACTTGTTTGCTGTCTTCGTTTGCCACGGTCTCAGCAGAACCTTCGGTTTCGTCTTTTGCCTTTCTATATGGCTTGATAATGCCGGCCAAAATACCCCACGCCCCGCATAACTCATTAATAATCAGACGCACAATCCACCATAGTAAACACCACGCAGAGACCACCGCTCCCGAAGATGCACAAACTATGGAGGCCGTCAAAATAGACTCATTCTTTTCCTTGCGCTTCTTGTAGTCACTGACTTTCTTCTGCCAGTTGGTCCCGTAGAGCACGTTAGCAAATGGATGAACATCCTTATCACCCACTGTTAACCTATCTAAATCTGCCTGCAATCTCCCTCGCTGGTCCTCAAGTATCTGTGCTTCTGTTTTGGTCTTCCAATTTTCGCCGAATACAAATTGCGTCTGCGTTCGTTCCTCCTCCGGCAGCTTCAGCCACCCGTCATATTGCTTGAAGCATTCCTGCAGGGCGGCGCCATACTTGAGTCGGTAGAAGGCAGCTTCCTGCTGCTCTCTTTTTCTGTTATATAGTATCCAGCCCAGCGCCGCGGTCCCGGCAACCACCAGCACCAAACCTACAACAGCAAGCTTCTTTAACATAATCTCTAATCTCAACTATCAATCACTATTTCCAATAGACCAGTGTTCGACACATTAACCCTGGCTGAGCTTGCGAGCGCATAAGACCATCCGTGAACACCGTCAAATAAAATATAAGAAATAATTCCGACCCAATCAAAAAGCCAAAAAGGTGCTTGCAAACGTACATTATCGGCCCAATAAAATACTATACCGAACTGTTAGGTTAGAACCATTTTCTCAAAATTATTATCGGCACTTCAATGATGCACACATGTTATCCACCTTGAAAAATACCTGTCTTTTTGCAGGTATTTTCTTTTTTCTGCCGGTCCAAGTCTTTGCTCAAACGAATATGGCCAATTGCGTATAAAAGCCCGGCTCGATATTATGGGTAGTAAACAGCGCCATCCTTCGGCAAATTCTTAAAATCCGAAGTAAATTTTTTTATCTGTAATATGAAGAAACAAAGAAAAGCTTATCTCTATGCTCTCGCCACGGTTCTGCTATGGTCAACCGTTGCTTCTGCGGTCAAAATCTCTCTACGACATATAGATGTTATTCCTCTTCTATTTTTTGCCTCAATCACATCAACTGTCACCTTTTTTGCCTGCTTATTATTCTTCGGAAAACTAAATATGCTCAAAGTCCTGACCAAAAAGGATTATTTACAATCTGCCTTGCTGGGCTTTCTTAATCCCTTTCTCTACTATATTATTTTGTTTAAGGCATACTCGCTTCTCCCCGCCCAGCAGGCCCAGCCCATAAATTTTCTATGGCCAATTACTCTTGTCCTGCTCTCAGCGCCTCTTCTAAAACAAAAAATTAGACCCCGCGACATCCTTGCGGTAATAGTCAGCTTTGCCGGAGTTTTTATTATCTCAGCTCAAGGGAATATTTTGGGCTTTAAGTCTGCCAATCCCGCTGGAGTTCTATTGGCATTAAGCAGCACAATAATCTGGGCGCTATTTTGGATTTATAATGTAAAGGACCAGCGGGATGAAGCTATCAGACTATTTCTTAATTTTGCATTCGGCTCCGGCTTTACACTTCTTGCGATGCTGCTTTTTGCAGAAACAAAAGTCCCAAATGCCAAAGGCGTCCTCGGAGCTATCTACATCGGTCTGTTTGAAATGGGAGTAACCTTCTTACTCTGGCTCAAAGCATTGAAAACATCGAGCACAACCGCACACGTCGCAAGCTTAATCTACTTAACACCTTTTCTTTCCCTTGTAGTGATTTCTATTATCGTCGGCGAAAAAATCCTTATATCAACATTGATAGGTCTGATATTCATTGTGGCCGGCATAATTCTGCAAAAACTTTAAGCACCATCTTCCCGGTCTTGCGATGCGATTGAATGATAATTTATCCCACATTTACCATATTTATCCGCCGTTCGTTTGGCGGATTAAAGTGGCGCATCTGATACTGATTTGATAGTATAGGGCATACGGAATGGATTGAATTTATCCGCCCTACTGCCGGCGGATTTATTCTGCGAAATCATCGAGCGAAAAATACTTCAGATTATTGTAATTCGAGGAAGATTTTGATATTATCGTGGAATTGAAAGGCTTGTTCGTCCTTCGTAGTCTCGTGCTTCGTAGCGTACTTCGCAGAGTA
>CAZKOQ010000015.1:0-20190 GCA_964554425.1 uncultured Pirellulales bacterium
CGGATACAGCTCTTCAAAATACCAGAGCCGGGCGAAATAAAGACCTATCGGGGAAGGGGTTATTGATGCTCCTTCCTCAGTTTTTTCTATGAGCCAGCGGACTCCACGGGAAATTGCCGGCTCTACCGCTAACCTGTGGCTCGTGATTTGAGTATCGAGTATCGAGTATCGAGTATCGTGAATTGAGGCGAGGGCATCTACCGATAGAGCGGTTTCTTCAATAGTGGGTTTGACGCCTTTTGCCCCTCCCCATCCGCCATCCTGATTTTGAGCAGATAAAAGCCACTGAGCAGCTTTTTGCACCATTGGAGATTGTATCAAACCGGACTCCTTTGGGAGACGGCATAGGCATATAAGAACCCTTGATGTTCCGTAGGTTGGGTTTTCCTGGTTCGGCGAGAATTGGTTACCAAACCAAAGCGGAATCCAGGAGCCGTCTTTCTTTTGTGCACGTTCCAGATAGGCGAGGGCTTTTCTGAGAGCGTCCTTTGCCGGCTTTTGCATAGAGCCAGGAAGTTCATTTAGCCAGCTACTAACGGCAGCTATGGTGTGCGCTGTGAGGTCTGGGGCGCTGCGGTCAAAAGGCAGAGACATCCAGCCCCTGCAAAAGGTCGGGATTCCACCATCGCGATTTTGCAGTTTCAGCAGCCACTCTATCCCGGACAAGGCAGCATCGGTTGTATATTTGTCCGGCGGGCCGAGGTTTCGCAGGACAATCAGTGCGCCTGCGGTGTCATCGGCATCCGGGACAGCTCCAGGCAGGTTTGTCCACCCCCAGCCGCCGGGTGCAGCGTGCGTGTAGGGATGGATCCGTCGGTACTGCGACGAGAGCAACCAATCCTGTGTAGTTCTGCAGTCGTTCGGTGAGAGTATATTTTCAAAATTGGGGTCCGCTGATAGAGCGTTGGCAGACAAAGTTGTTACCCAGGTAGCGAGGTTGGTATCGATAGGCCAGCTCCCATCGGGTCTGGCTGAATTGACCAGAAAGTCGGCGCCCCTTGATACAACATCATTGTTTTTTTCTCCGATGGCTGCAAGCCCCATAACGACAAAGGCAGTAAGGGGAATGGCCTCAAGAAAACCACCATTTTCCGGCTGGAGATTTTGAAGGACGGAAAGTGTTCTATTACGTGATAGAAACCGGAGTGCTCTTGCAATAGGGTTGGCGGGCTTTCGGTAGTGATAATGAACCTGTCCGATTGCGATTAAGGCTGGCAGGGCGTAGCTTACCACAGGAAGATGAAGCCATTTGAATAATTGATGGGGGAAGATTGCAAGCTCAAAAGGCAATGGTTTAATCAATCGCCAGGCATCTTCCGGATTGCCCAGCCGACCGGCAAGGGCGCACATAGTCAGAATCGGAGCTGAAAAGGTTCTATCCTGTCCATATTGTTTGTTGACGGCGGCCACAAGTGCATCAGGTTCAAGACTACCGGCAGAGTTAGTGAGCCACGAATCGGCCTTGATAACAGTGTCTTTATAGCAATGGGGGGCATCGCCTATCGTGAAAGCAGACCAACATAGCAGCGTAGTGCTGATATTGCTGATACTGTGAATGGTATCGCCCCAGCCGCCATCGGGATTTTGGTTTGCACTTAGCCACTCAAGTCCTTTACAGATGAGCGAACTATATTTTGTCTTATCGACCGTCGCCAGGGCAAAGACAGCAGTTGCTGTAGATAGGGCGCTGCTTGATAGCTGTCCCTGCCAGCAGCCGGCTGGTATGCGGGATTGAAGCAATCGAGCTTTAAGAAGTGTAACTGTTCTGTCGAGGGCTGCTCTGTCAATATCCATAGTTATTCGCTTAGATGGCCAAGTGCCAATAGGCCATAATAGGTATATTCGCAGTCGAGGGTGTCATCGGTCCAGTTGCCACGAAATCCGCCTTCGGGGTTCCAGAGACTATTCACGAAATCGAGACATTTTTGTTTTATACTGCCGGTCGAAATTCCCACTAAGGCAAGGGTATGCAATGCGGTGGCGGTCGAGAGCAGGTCGGGCGCGGCATCATCCCTCAGTAATGGGATTGCAGCGAAGCCGCCCTTGTGGTGGTTCTGCGAAAGCAGCCAGTCAACAGAAAGATTGTCAACCGGCTCATTTAAGTAATGCAGGACCGCAAGCGCCGCCGCCGTTGCAGGGACGGAGCCAATCGGGACAGATGTATCGTTTGAATAGCTGCCATCCGGCAAATGCAGCAACCTTATACAGTCAGCTATTGCGCCTGCGTTTTGCAGCCGTATATTTAGGTCCTGGTGGGCACTGAGTGCCAGAAAACATCCGTAGGCGCTTCCGTGAGCAGCTCCCATCGAGACATTATATCCGCCATCCGGGCAGAGATATTCTTCGATGTGTCGGGCAATAGCAGAGGCAAGTTGCGTATCTTGTGTGTTTGATATATCTGCCCAGCAGCGAGCAAGGCAAGATAGGTGCACAAGGTCAAGTGAACAGCCATCGCCGAATTCCAACAAATAGTTTGTAATGCGCTCTTTTGGAATCAGGTCGCCGAGACCTAAAAGGGCCTCAATGCCAAAGACGGTATAATATAGGTCGCTTTGGCCGCCTCTTCCTTTGAATCCGCCGTCGGGGTTTAGTTGCTTGGTAATGAATTCGACAACAAGGTCGGCAGAATCACCCAGTTGACGTCTGGCTTGACTCGCCGCCTTGAGCATATCTAACCGTATGGTCATCGCAGCAGCCCATCACTTCAAAGTCATCAAATATTTTAGCTATCACCCTTCGCAGCAGCCCCTTGAGGTTGGTGTTTTTTAAGTTAGCAAGGGAACCTATCGCCTGCGATTTATAGAATTCCATCATTTGCCAGGCCCTGTGTTCGATTTTTAATGATGCAAATATATCATCGAGCTGCTCAGCAACCGAGTCCGGATTTGTTGATTTGTCCCAGATATATCCGAGCAATTTTTTTTCATCGCCTTCCGCCATCTCGTATGCCAGCGCAAATAATAGCGAAAGACGCAATGTGCCTGTTGCGGTCGAAAAATTTTTGGACTGGAAATCCTCTATGTCATCCCGGATTTGGTATGCGATGCCCAGGGACTGACTATACTGTTCTACAACTGGGCCAAGTTCGTCGCCACAGCCAGCCAGGATTGCTCCTATTTTCAAAGCGACCTCGAAGGCAGGCGATGTCTTCTTTTTGAATATGTCGATGACTTCTGCGGCGCTCAGGGGTCTGGGCTGTCGCATCCAGGACAGCTCATTTCCCTGGCCTACGCAGAGATTGTGATGACCCTGGATTGCCGCCGTCAAAATGCTTATCCCTAAATTATCAGGGATATTGAGTTCTGCTAAAAGGCGATACCCTTCGCCAAGCAGAAAGTCACCAATATTAAGGGCTATTGGGACCCCATACTCAGCGTGGAGCGTTTTCTGGCCGTATCGCAAGATGTCACCATCCTCGATGTCATCGTGTATTAGGGAGGCCTTGTGGAAACATTCCACCGCTATAGCGGCCTTACGCAAATCGGCCAGCAGCGGGGCTTGCGGATTTTTGGTAAGTGCCTGATATGCGCAGGAGGCAAGAAATGGTCGCCAGCGTTTGCCTGATTTAGTCATCCATTCGAGGGCTATTTTTTCGGTCTGGGTTTTGGCGGGAGCTAAAAGTGATTCCAGAGATTCATTTGAAAACCAGCTATTTACTTGCTCTCGTATCGCTTCAAGGTTAAGCCGGTATGTGCGGTCATCAGTGGTGAGGTAAATCGCGTCCCAGACCCAATCAATATCGGCGCTTGTATTTGCGCAGCCATCCTGCAGTAATGGGATTGCAATGCCGGGGACGGCCCCGGCCTCCATATACGGGTAAACCTCTTGAAGAACCGACAGGCAGCTAACGCCTACCACAGCTTCAATTTTTCCCGACTCGATTAGCGATGTTACAACTGGGGAGCCCTCTGCAATCAGGACTGCATAACCCAACTGCTCCGCCTGGCTTTTAAGCTCGTTGATAATGCACTGTCCGCAGTGCCGGCATACCAAGCCAAACTCATCCAGGCTGGCCCGGCATTCGTCCTGGTTTCGAAGGCACTTGGGCAATAGCAGCAGGCGTTTTTCAAAAGGTATGCCTGCCACAATCGGCCGCCAGACCTGGTTATTCATCAACACTGCTATAAAGTTTTTATACTTGGGATTTGCGCCTGCTATTTTGAGGACCTTTTCCGAATGTAGTTGCAGCTCATCAAGCGACAGTGGCCCGACAGGTTTTTCCTGTTCGATATAGTCAGTGACAATCTGCAGGAGCCGATTACGCTGTTGCTTTGTCGCAGGTATATTATCCTGTGGTGGTCTGAGTGGGCGGACGGCAGGTATAGCATCTCTGAGCATACTTTTTGTCCTCCTGGTTTACGGTTTGTAGTTCTGAGTTACCCGCGCCAATTGAGTTGCCGATGGAGTTAGGTTCTTGCAGCTCAGAAGCTGATTTGCCGCCGAGGGACAATTGGTGCGGGATTCGTAGCTTGGACTTTGAAATTTGTTTTTGGACCTTATTAAAGGTTCGCCGCCAGGAAAAAATTTCACTTTTGCCGAGTATTTGCATCAGAACCCTTTTTGTCCAGCGAACGCCGCCTGCCTTCTGGTTATCCCAGAATAGTCGAGGCACTATCTTAAAATTAATCTGGTAGCAGGTTCTATACAGCTCCAAGTGGTCGGCCCTCATTTTCGCAAGCGTAAATCTATGTCCTGCTTTAATTTCATTAGGTGATAATGGCTCGTAAAATATCGGGAAGACTGCCGCGTGTCTCTTTGCCAGGTCTTTGACGAGTTTTATAGTGTTTGCGATGTGAGCCGGTGTTTCGCCGGGCAGTCCCAGAATTACACTAAAAACCGGAAAGAAGCCGCTTCTATTTATCCTGTCGGCTGCTTCCAGCACTAAATCCTGCCAGTCCTCAGGTCGAAATGGCGATATTTTACCCGGACAGTTGGCGGCGACAAGGTGGCCGTTGGCGCTTTCGGCGCCCATATTGAGCCACAGATAATCAGTTTTATTCTCCCAGGTAAGCAATCTTCTGATTTCTTTTAGCTGCTCATCGGATAGCTGTGCCACCGATGTTATATTGGCGTGGTCTATCTGCATAAAAGATAGACCCTTGATTTCCCTCATCCGGGTAAGCAAGGCGTATAGTTTGTCGAAGTCAGGTTTCAGTCCGGCAGCTCCATAGCGGAAAAAATCCTCGCTGGCATTAACGACCACGGTAACGCCATTGGCAACATTTGTCTTCAGGTCTGCCAGGATAATATCGGGAGGGAGGTGGCTAATTTTTTTTGTGGCCATAGTGCAGAACCTGCAGCCCCTGCCGCAACCTCTGGAAAGCTCGATAACGCCCAGCATCGATGCGCCGGTTATGGACTGGATTTTTTCCGCGGCGGTGCCGATTTCACTTATGTATTGTTTTGTTTGCCGACCTGCGAGCATATCTGTAAAGAGATTGGGCCCTAAGGATTCAAAATAGCCATCAAAAATGGCGTCGATACCTAATCCGGCGGTTTGCTGTCCGTCGCAGGTCCACTGCCAGGCGCCGGCGCCGCCGGCAACAATTTTGAAATTGAATTTGCGTTTTGCCTCAGTGAGCTGCTGTAGGGTGCATCTGGTCCAGAGCCGGCTGTAAAGCTCCCCTTTCCAGAAGTTTGTGGTAGTGGTATTACTCATTCCCCTGCCCAAAGGGTCACTGGAGCTGAACGCAACTATTTTGACCCAGGGACCCAAAAGACCGGGTAATGCTTCAGGAGTCGTGCACACTACATCTTTGCTACTAAGATTTGTGAGCTTAAGAAGCGCCGATTCGAGGCGGCGAAGTCCAAGAGGGACAGTTTTGGCTCGGCCCAGAGAATCCGTAGCAACCGGCGGCGAGAGGACTTTTCGCATCAGTATCCGCGGGACCTGCGTGGTTTGCATCGTGGCGAAAATGCCCTCAAACAGGACCTTATAATCGGCGCTCAGGGTTCTATCCGCAACGAGAATAACCGCGGGCTTGTTGCTGGCGGTTCGTGATTCGTATTTCGTATCTCGTATTTTGTGTGTCATAGCTAAACTCGGGGCGGGCTTTTGTCATTTGTATTTTTTGAGAGCCGCTCAATGATTTTGCTGCGCTGGCGGAGGGCCTGATAAACGTTTCCACTTAAAAGCTGGGCAACATCGACTTTTACCTTTTCATCCGATAGCCCCCCAGGTGAGGACTCATCCACTTCATCGCCATTGATGGGGCTGCCGGTATATTTAGGAAAAATTATTGCACTTTGCGGGCATAATCTTGCGCAGGCAGGGCAGTTGGTTTTGCAGCCGGCAGGATTTTGAACTTCCACCTTATCCTCTGCGGAGAGTTTATATACGCCGAAGAGACAAAAGTTAAAACACTGCTTGCAGTTTTTACAGCGGTCGTAGTCGATTACCGGAAACCACGGTATCCAGTCACCCGGCTGCTGTGGTCGTATATCTTTCAAGGTTCTGCTGGGCATTTTCGCCGGAGACGGGTCTGCCAGAAACGAGATGATTTTTTCAGGACCATCGACTCGCATATTGAAAAACTCGACTCCTTCCTTTGGCAGCGGCGCACCGCCGGCATAAAATAGCCACCTGACCGCGCGCGGATAGCAGGCAATAATCCTTATCGAATCTGCCTTTGTCCATTCTTTTAGTGCGGGGTCGCGGTGGGCAGCCATTTTACAAAGGTCGGCTACTGGCTCAAATTCCATGCCGGTGTTTTTGATAGCATTTAGAACAGCGGATTTTGTCTGCTCAGGGACAATTTTGTAGTATGCGCAGTGGCAGTAGATTGTTAATGTGTTTTTCGGCATTTTCAATTTACCTATCTGGAATTATGTATTTACGAGATGAGTATATAAGAAAACGAGCGGATGCACAAATTTATTGATACAACCGCCCGTTTTTTGCTTCACTCAGCATCAATAGCCGGCATCTGCCGCAGGCGAATTTATCACAGAGGAGAACCTGTAATTACTACCTCATCTACATAGCCGAACTCATCGGTTCTATTGCCATTGGTCCTGAACCTAATATAAAAGGTGTTTTTATTGTCGGCTCCTGATGGGCAAATTATATCCTTATAGACCCAGGTGGTATCCCGTGTTGATTCCAACAGGTTCCAGGTTTTGCCGTTTGTTGACCACTCAACATACAGATATTCGCCGGCATCAAGTGCTTTAGTTGAGCGGGCATATTTGATATGGATGTTGGTGTAGCCAACAGTGCTTACGGACTTTCTTATATTCCCTGTCTTCTTGAGCTGCGCATAATAGGTGCCGCTGTATGCGCCGGTATTTATGACCGTTGCGCTGCTGGTGGTCCAGCCGCCTGCGGTGAGGTTGCCGCTCTCGAAGCCGTCGCTAAACAGCGTGGCGGTGTAAAAGGCAGTTGCGCCTGGGCTGTTGGAAACATCGGCCCGATTGTTAGCTGTATCTATTGCGGTAACGGCATACCAATACGTAGTTCCATCTACAGTGTCGGTGTCGGTATATGATGTGCCTGTAACACCTGTGGCTATTGGAGTCAGACCGGTCAAGTCAATTATCTGCGTAGTGTCTCTATAGACGTTGTAACTGGCGACAGCGATATTGTCGGTCGCAGCCGACCAGCCAAGATTTATTTTTCCGCCGGCGACCGCCGTAGCTGTCAAGTCGGTAATTCTGGACGGAGCATCGTTGTCTGTTACAGCAATGTCATAAACTCCAGTAACAGGGTCTCTGGCGGTGTTGCCGGCTGCATCCTGGGCAATGATATAATGAGTTACTGTGCCGACTTTATTAGTGGCAACAGGAACATCGGTGCTCCAGAGATTGCCGCCGCCCTGAGTCATCGGTGCGGTAGTTTCTGAACCGTCGATAGGCGTATAATGGACTGTCGCACCGGTAACAGCTACATTGTCTGTAATGGTAGCTGAAATTACTACCGGCTCACCGGTTGTGCCGGAGGTGTTGCCGGTTGCGCCGGTTATCACGGGAGATTGTGTGTCCGGGGCCGTTGTCGTGAAGCTGTAATATGCACCGCTATCATTGTCAATTGCGGTGTTGCCCGCGGCGTCTTTTGATTGGACCTCATAGTAATACGTTGTTCCGGCTGAAAGCCCTGTAAGCGTAATCGAGTGGCCCGTTACCATAGCTGCATCGGACGACTGCGAAGTCGGTGGTGTGGCCGTTCCATATCTAACCACGCTATCACTTAGCTCATCTGTCGTCCAGGTGATTGTTGCATTTGAATATGTTACGTCTGACGAAGCTACCGCTGTTACGGCAGGGCCAGCAGCATCGGCTGTTGCACTTGGACTATTGGATACACCGCCTCGATTGCTGGCACTATCTAAGCCCACCACAGCGTAATAATAAGCTGTTCCGTGAATAGTAGCAGAGTCGGTGTAGGAGGTTTCCACAATGTCAGCGGCAAGAGGTGTCAGACCAGTTACATCCATAATTGGTGCGATATCTCTATATATGTCGTAGCCGGTAACTGCGATGTTGTCGGCTGCTGGAGACCAGGCCAAATCTATACTTCCACCGCCTACCGCCGTAGCTGTCAGGTCGGCAATCGCAGATGGGGCGTCATTATCCGTTACAGTTATGCTGTATGTTTCAGGATCTGCCGGAGACCTTGCATTGTTGCCAGCCGCATCCTGTGCAGTGAGGTAATAAGTTATCACACCGACCTTATCAGAGGCAACGGGGATGTCTGCACTCCATATATTTCCAGTGCCTTGTGTCATCGGTGCGGTAGTTTCTGCGCCGTCGATAGGTGTATAATGGACTGTCGCACTGGTAACAGCTACGTTGTCGGTAATGGCAGCAGAAATTGCTACCTGCTCGCCGGTCGTGCCGGAGGTGTCACCGGTTGCGCCGGTTATCACGGGAGGTTGTGTGTCAGGGGCTGTTGTCGTGAAGCTGTAATATGCACCGCCATTATTGTCAATTGTGGTGTTGCCCGCAGCATCTTTTGATTGGACCTCGTAGTAGTATGGCGTTTCAGCGAAAAGCCCAGTTAGCGTTAAAGAGTGAGTGATTACCATTGCTGCATCGGATGCTTCGCTTCCCAAATCTGTGGTTGTCCCATATCTAACCACACTATTACTTGCTTCATCTGTTGTCCAGGTGATGGTTGCGTCGGATTGTGTTATGCCGGAAGAGGCGACCGTCGAAATGACCGGCGGTGTGCTGTCGGTTGTTGAAGCCGTGAAGCTCCACACTGCCCCTTCCCTTGTCTTTGCCGTAGAGTCGGTAACTTCGGCGAACCATTCATATTGAGTTCCTACTGAAAGTCCCGACCATACAATAGAAGCGTTCTGGCCGCTTTGCACACCTGCGGCCGTTCCAATAACTCTAAACTCGTTCATTGGAAAATCGAGTGTGAATCGGCTGTTATTGTCGGTCTGGTATTGCCCTAACGAGGGTGAGTAGGTCTTCACATAAACCTTATTTTCTGCCGGCACAAAACGCATAATCCGCAGCCAGCCGTTGCCGCCGTTAGCTTCACCCTGATAGTCGGCCATCAATTCATACACCTGTCGTGTGCCGACGGTAGTTGTCTTCGTCAATTCCGTGCTGAGGTGGCCGCATAGCACAAAGTAAACGTTGCTATTTGCCACGACCATATCCCTGATATATTGAGTGCTGCCCCACTTGCCGTTATAGTTCCCGCTGCCGTCCAGGTAGCTATGGGTTGTGATAATGGCATTGCGGCTGGAGTTTGCTGTCAATACCGAATTAGCCCACGTAATAACATTAGTGCCGGGTGTGTCCTCAAGGTGCAAAATAATATAGTCGTCTCCGCCGGCTGAAAAGAGCTGGTAGTTATTGTTATTGCCCGTATCAGGATAGTGGCCACCATACCAGGATTGGCCTGTGTAACGAGTATAAGGGAAGTATTGGTTATAATATGTGCTATCCGTTGAATAATCCGGATATGTTCCCTGTGTTGTATCTGTAAATTTGTCGTGGTTGCCGGCCAGCACACCATAAGAAACCACTCCATCCAGCAAGCTCATACTGTTGTTAGCGTTAGTCCATTCGGTTGTGCTATTATAGGTATCAACGATGTCACCTTCGTGAGTTACGAAAACAACGTTATGGGCTGTAACGTTGTTGACTATCCATTGTGTTTGTGCGGTAAAAATAGCAGGATAGCTTTTCGAGTAAATCTGCGTATCCGGCAGGACAATAATTGTAAAGTAGTCATCTGGTGACGGAACTGTCCGGCCATAGAAGCTCACATCCAGCAAGCCGCCCTGTGGGTCGCCGGCAGTTATCTCAAGTGCCGGTGAAGTTGATACATTGGTGGCTCCATCGGGCGGGGTGACCAGCACCGGCTCATCCGGAACTTGACTATCTACTCTGAAGTGGGAATCGACCGGCGCCCAGGTCTCCCAGGTCTTTTGGCCGTCGGTGCTTCTAACAAGGCAATTCCAAACGTAATCTGTCTGGTCAGTAAGGGTTAATGGGCTAAAGGTTGCTGAGCCGCTTGTTCCAGACAGGGTCTTGGTTTCTATTGCCTGCATGTTTTGCTGGTAGGTTACCGTCAACAAAGGTAGATTGGCCGATTCGCTGCTGGCAAAATCAACACCATCTGAGCCGGAGTCCATAAGGACAATGCCGTAGTTCGCTGCGCCGTTGCTCCATTCTTGAACAAACTGGGCGATGTCGATTGTTCTCCAGCCGAGCGCAGTGCAGTCGCCGTTAATGGCGACGCCTGCATTTGAACCGCTCTGTGCTCCCGCTCCCGTCCAGGGGGTGCCGGAGCTGCGATTATTCCAGGTGGCCTGGCTTTCAACCCAATCCTCGGTCAGCCGGTAGAGCTTCATAATATTCCCCGTATTGGTGCAGTTAACCTTCAAGGTAGCCGACGTGATAACCGCACCCAAAGGGACCTGGCCTGTTCCGCTGCCGAATATGTTGGGGAACTTGATTACAGCGTGGGCATGGGGCGTAGCGCCATCTACGTTAATAGGGGTAACGGCGCCGTAGTTGGTGTTCGGGCTGTCCGCAGAAATCTGGGCATCATCAGTGTCGGCAGGCCCGCTGAAAGTAACTGTGCTCGATGTTCCTGAGGTCTGGCCAAGATAAAGTGTTGCATCAATGAGCTGATGGTCGGAAGCAGCCGAGCAGGTAAATGATACCTGAGTGTCTCTAAGAACGCTTTCATCAGAGGGTGAGTCGAGCGTAATTGTATCTGCAGTGGCAATCCCGAATATATCTGTGTTGTTTAGCGTGCCGGAGACAAATCCTGCATTGACGCCCCAGGCATAAGCGGGGACATTAGTAGCTGTGTGACCTGTGCCGGCCCAGGAGACGTCAGGATAGTTGCCTATGCCATTATTAGACAAAACTGTCAGTCCACCGGTCTCATGGTCGGCGGCAACAATAATCAGCGTGTCATTGCGGCCTGCGGCCCAGTTGATTGCCACCTGGACAGCATTGGCGAATTCACTTACCTCTGGGATAGTGCGCGTAAGGTCATTACTATGGCAGGCATCATCAATTCGCCCGCCTTCGACCATCAGGAAAAAACCGTCGGGGTCATTGTCCAATATATTCAGTGCCGTAGTGGTCATTTCAGACAGATGAGGCAGGTTTCCAAGACCATCATATTCGTAAGGCAGGTCGGTGCTGCCGAATTGTCCGGAAACCCTGGTTACACTTTCGGTATCCAGTGTAAGCATACCGGTCTTGTCCTCTACCACAGTGTATCCTGCTGCCTCTGCCGAAGAGCGGGACATTCCATTTGCGCCGCCGCCAAATAGCACATTCGGCTGGGTTTGGTTGAGGTAGTCGCCAGCAATCAGGGAATAGTTGCTGCGGGACGGCTCATGCGCACCGAAGCCAGCCGGAGTGGCATCAGTTAAGTAAGCGGTGCTGGCAAGCCCCGTGCTCTTACCAAGGGTCTTGAAGTATTCCAATAGCGTTGGCAGTTCGCTGCCTTCCGGGTAATCAGGGGGATATCCAGGATAGGCCATGCTGATGACTCCACCATTGACCTTATAGCCAGTGGCAATTGCGGTAGCCGCGGCCGCCGAATCGGTTATGCCGCCGCCATATTGATACGTGGTCAGTTCCCCCTGGTAGGGAAACGACTCGAATGATAACGAGCCGGCTGCACCATAGACATAGATTCCTCCCGCCTTGACCTGCTGGGGGCCCATACCGTCGCCAACGAAAACAATCACGTTTTTAGGAGATGCCTCCACAAGACATCCCCACCCAATTACCCCTAACAACACAACCGCGAAAGTTTTCTTTAGATAACCTGCGCTCAACATTATTGTTCTCCTTTCCTGCCTCTGAAAAACGACTTTTTGACACATAGAAACAATGCTTGAAAGCCGATTTGAAATATTAGTTGTTGGAACTCTCCTCCCTTGAGTGTATTATTTTGACTTGTTGTTGCATGCGAAACCGAACAAATAACGCACTATAAAATAAAGACTTACGTCCCATAAGACTTTCCATCCTACAAAACTTTCGTTGCTAAATCAATCGTGGAAACTACGGGATTTTTCGCTTTTTTTATTTTAACAAAACGATGGGAATTATGCGCCGTAACTCTATATAATAAAAGAAGTTACCTAACATCTTGCCTTATATTTCGCATCTTTTCGGTTCTGTGAAACAAAAATTTGCGGAAAAAGGGCAGTTTAACATTCATCCATTTGTTCGGCGTATGCTTTTAGTTTTTTCAGGCGGGTTTTGAAGGCGTTGTATAATCCATCCGAGCTTTCGCGCAGGGTTCTTTGCGAGTTGGTGTGGGGATTTATTGAGGTGGCGTAATCCACCTGTTTTATCAGGTTCTCAGGTATGGAGGCGGCCCCCGTCAAAGCTCCGTTGATACCGGCGGCTACGGAGGCCAGACAATCCGTGTCTCTTCCCATATTAACGGCGGCCTTCATTGCCTCCCAGGTATTTGCCTTGGTCATTTTGAATATGCACACCGCTTTGGTTACAACTTCGTTGGCGTAGCTATGGGCATAGACGATGCCTTTGCCGCTATAAACCGTGTCGAACTTTTTGCGCATATCCCGAAAGTCCTTGCAGTCCTCGGTGAGCTTCAGGCCTCTTTCCAGTTCCGAGCGAATTCCTGCCTCTTTGGCAAATCGTTTATCGACCTTGTCGCAATTATCGAAAACTGCCCCCACGACGCTATCGACAGTGGCGTTGGGTTTGGTAGCAGCGGCAATGGCGATAGCGGTAACTTCCCCCCACAGGATGCCGCGGCTGTTGGCAGTGTTATAAAGCTGGCCCATTTCTCGAACATCATCAATAGCACCCTGGATGTCCCCTGCGTTGATTAGGCCGATTGGATGACAGGACCTTGCCAGCGATACAAGCCCCGAATAATCGCAGTATTTGCCTATATCCGTTGCCGGCATCGAGGTCTTGGCCATTGCAAGCAGCGCTCCCTCAAACGGCTCGGAAATCAGACCCGCTGCATTTGGGTTCATACGTTCTACCCAGATTTTGCGGAGATCCTCAGCGTTGATTCGGTCCCGCTTTTCGATAATGGCTGTAATCATAAGCTTCTGCCGTTCCACGCCGTCCTCCGTTGTCCCCGGCTCACGCACCCAGTTGCTTGTTCCCCGGTAATGCTGATAGGATAGCAGCTTATCGAGTGTGCCGTATTCGCTTTCGATTTTTTCCCACGGCCATCCCTCGACTGCCGCACCCATTGATGAGCCGATGTGGCAGCCGGCAATGCAGCCGAAAAATTTTTCTCGCAAGCTCACGGGTCCGGATTCGTTCTGGTTTGCTTTTGCTTCTTCGGCAGTTAAAATTTGATTGTTGGAGACCGCAAGAGCTATTGCTGTTAGACTACTTTTCAGGAAAGCCCGGCGGTTCGACAGATTATTAGTGTTTTTCATTTTTTACTCCGGATAGTTCATTGCTCGTTGCTTGTTTATGATTCACGAACTATGAACCAACCAGCCCGTCTTCGGCGGGCTAATGGCGGTTTATTTTTCGGCGGCAGCCAATGCTGTGGCGGCAGCATCACGCACATACCTTTCGCTTGTATCTGTTCGGCTATCACGCAGATAGGTGTAGATTCTTACCGCCTCGGCCTTAAAGTTAGCAGCGAGAAGCCGCTCGGCCAGGAGCAGACAGGCCTGTGTGGCTTTGATTCTTTCATAAGCGTCTTTAGTGTCCGCCGCCTTCATCAAAATATCCGCCGAGCCGGCATCGCCGATGTTGGCTAATGCCCAGAGCGCCGCCAGCCGGGTATTTCTATCTGTATCACTGACTATTTTCTTTAGCGAGGCGACCGCCTTGGCATCTCGAACCACCCCGAGATTCTGCACGATAGTTAGACGGCATTTGCCTGTCGCTTCGGGCAGCGCCTTTCGAAGCTGCTCACCGGCGCCTTCACCGATGGCGACAAGCGCCGAAGCGGCGTATTCGCACAGTTCCTCATCACACAATAGCTTTCCAATCTGGGGAGCAGCTTCTTTGCCGCCGGCTACCTGGAGCTGGCGGATGATATAGCCCTGCACTGCTTTGGGCCGCCCGCCGCCGAGCTGGGAGGCAAGTATGCCGGCGAATTTTCGTTTTTGGTTTTTGTCCTCCAGTTTACAGACATAGACAGCAAGCCCGTGGAGTGCGTATCGCGGCTTGACATCGTCTCCTTTGCCCGGCTCGACGAGCATATCAATCAAACCAAGAATACTCTCCTGGCCTCCTTTATATATCCCAGCAATCACGTTATCCACCACATCCTTGTCGATTTTGCTGAGCATACCCTGCTCGTCAGGGTCGGGCAGCGAACCTATAAGAGAGGCAAGTGCGGATGATTTTTCGTTCATAGCATAATCCTTTCTATACTCAAAGTATGAGTGGAGTTTTTACAGGTGCCAGGGCGCCCTCATCGGCTGGTTGACCAGCCGGTTGGCTTCTTCATCGCCTATTATTTGTTCTTTGACCGGGTCGTAGCGAATCTTTCGTCCGGTGCGAATGGCGATGTTTGCAAGATGCATCAGCGTTGCGCAGCGGTGGGCCGCCTCGGCGTGTCCGCCGGGACGCTTTCGAGTTTTGACCGCTTCTGCAAAGCTCACCAGCGGTTCCGGGTCAGGCATCGCCTTGACTTTCTCACGGTCTTCTTCATTAAGGTCGTCTAAGCTTACCCGGTGTGGCTCTTTGCGATTGTATTGCTGGCCCCACTCGGCGCTGTCAAAGACCAGTGCCAGGCCATCGGCATATTTTAGTTCCACCCAGCCCCACATACCGCAGGCCTCAGGGTGCGCAGGTGGGGCGTAGGCCTCGATTTCAACAGGGCTGGTATCGTCTTTGGCGTGCATCCACTGTAATGGGTCGAGGTAGTGCTGTCCCATATCCGCCAGCCCGCCGCCTTCGTAGTCCCAGTAGCCGCGATGCGTCCCGCCCGTGCGGTGATGATGGTAGGGCTTCATCGGCGATGGCCCTACATACATATCCCAGTCGAGGTTGGGCGGAATGGGCTCGGGCTGGACGTTGACCTTACCGCTCCATTCTTTGACTTTGAAACCGCCGCGATAGATATAGACGCCCTCGCATTTTTTCAACAGGCCGCTTTTCATAATCTTGTGAATCAAGGCACTCAGCGGCCTCTGGGGTTCGCTGAATCGTCCGAAGGTGCCGACCTGGAATATGCGGTTGTAGCGTCGCTCTGCTTCGACCACGGCCCGGCCTTCTGCTATGAATCGCGTCATCGGTTTTTCGCAGAGGACATCTTTGCCTGCCTCCATTGCGGCGATTGAAATGAGCGCGTGCCAGTGCGGCGGGGTGGCGATTGCGACCACGTCGATGTCTTTGCGTTCCAGCACGCGGCGAAAGTCCGTGTAAATCGTTTTGTTATCGGCGCGGTCGAGGAATTTCACATCGCAGGAGACCATAAGCTTTGCGTTAAGTCCCATTGCTTCAAATGTCCCTGGGCCTCGGCCGCCGCAGCCGATAAGGGCGCCGCCGAACGTTTCGCTGGGTGGTGTGTTGTTTGGACCGCCAAGCACAAACCGTGGCACAATTGTGAAAGCTGCTATGGCGCCGGCGGACTTCTTTAGAAACCGGCGGCGTGATACTATTGTCTGTTTTCGCACGATATGCTCCTTTCACTCTGGTTGTTCGTAATTTATCTTTTGTGGTTTGGAAAATTTTATTCCTATAAGTTACTCAAACTGACTGATACGACGGCATTAGTAATTATAACCGTTTTATATGAAAGAGAATATAGTCCCTTGTCATTTTGCACGGAGCGAAGAATCTGGCCAATGGATTAAATTTGACACTCACTTGCGGCCCAGATGTTTCGCCTTCGGCTCAACATGATAGTAAATTATGGCCAGATGTTTCGCCTTTCGGCTCAGCGTGACAATAAAATCGGTCTGTTTGAGCTTCTTAACATCAGATATTTTGTTATTGCCCCAACGAACGCCTTAGCGGATTTTTAAGGTGGCCAGGGCAAGGGCAGCGAAGGCGGCAGCTAATAGCCAGAAACGAACAACTACCTGCGGCTCGCTCCAGCCCATCAGGTGAAAATGATGGTGAATTGGAGCGCATCGAAAGAGGCGTCTTCCGCCGGTGTATCTAAAGTAGGCGATTTGCAGGACCACGCTAAATAGCTCGATGACAAACACGCCGCCGATGATTAGAAGAAGGACCTCATTTCTCGTTACTAACGCGCCATAACCCATTGCGGCGCCGAGCGGCAGCGAGCCAATGTCACCCATAAAGGTCTGCGCCGGATGGCAGTTAAACCATAGAAAGCCAAGCACAGCTCCTAAAAGAGCCGAGAAGAATATGCTCAGCTCGCCGGCCTGGGGTATGTGCGGCAGCAGCAGATAGCTTGACCAGGTAATGCGGCCGTGTTCAGGCGCCATCATTTCGGACGCTACGTAGCAAAGAAATGCCAGCACGAGCGTAATCATTGCTACGCAGCCGGCGGCGAGGCCGTCCATACCGTCAGCAAGATTCACGGCGTTGCTTGTGGCGGAGATGTATAGAATTGCTATCAGGATAAACATCCAGTTGGCCAATGGTAGGCCGTATTTGTAAAATGGAAGCCAGAACAGCCGGGCATCTTCAATATTTATAAAGTCTGCATACAGGAAAGAGGAGATTAGAACTGCTCCGCTAATCTGGAAGATTAGTTTTTCCCAGGGCTTGAGGCCGTGGCGGCTTCTGCTATGAATGGCGCCGGTGAGCTTTAGCCAGTCGTCAATGCCGCCCAAAATGCCGAACCATATCACCAGGACAATCGCCTTTTGCACGAACGGATTGTTTAGCTTGGCCCACAACAGGGTAGTTAGCAAGCTGGCAAAGATGATAATCAGGCCGCCCATTGTGGGCGTGTTGGCCTTCTCTTTAGTCAGCTCATTGAGGGCCGCGTGATGGAATTCCGGGCGGTCGCCGATTTTCTTACGCATCAGCCACCGGATAATCTTGGGACCTATCAGAAGGGCAATCAGTAAGCTTGTCAGAGTCGCTGCTATGGAGCGAAACATCACGTTCTGGTAGGCATAAAAGCCAAGCCGGTGGGTAAGGACATCACGCAGATACCATAATAAATGATATATCATTAGTTTTGAGTTCTTAGTTTCGAGCTTTTAGTTTTTCAACGACAACTTCAAGTCTTGCTATACGCGAACCTTTGACCAATATTATATCGGAATCTTTTATGAATTTTTGCAGATTATTGCAAGCAGAAGCTGTGTCTTTGAAACATTCTGTTTGTAGCTGATGCCCAACGGAGTCGGCGGCCCGTTTTGCGACCTGGGCGGTGATTTTTGCAAATCGGCCAACAGCCAATAAAAGCTGCACTTTTGCCTTTGCGATGTATTCGCCAAGTTCTGCGTGTAGAGTTTCGCTCTGGCTGCCTAATTCGGCCATATCGCCGCAGACAAAGACCAATCTGCCTTTTTGTGCCGAGCCGAGGTTGGACAGTATCTCAAGGGCGTTCTTCATTGAAGCTGGGTTTGCATTATAACAGTCATTCAACACGGTAAGCGTCCCCATTTGGAGCATCTCAGCACGCATAAAAACGGGCGGCAGGATTTTCACGGCTTGTGCAAAATCATTAATAGTTAAACCCAACCGGGCACAGATAGCACAGCCGGCAAGAGCGTTTTCAACATTGCCCGGTCCAGGCAGGGGGAGGTCGATTTCTGTGCCATTGATGTTGAAGCGGCTGCCTAAGCCGTCTAAGGTGATGTCGCTCGCCAGATAGTCGGCATTGGCTGATTTGCCAAAGGTTATGATTCGGCGACCGGCAGCCGGCGATTGGAAGTCGAATTTACCATTTAACCACTCACCATTTAACCATTTAACCATATCAGAGTTGATTATCAGAATGCCATCGGGTTTTAGTCCTTCAGCTATGGATAGTTTTTCCTGGATGATTGCCTCGATGCTGCCAAAACCCTCCAGATGAGCGGGACAGACGTTGGTTACGACCGCGATATCCGGCAAAGCGATGCGCGTTAAATAGCCAATCTCGCCGGGGTGATTTGTGCCGAGTTCGGCGATGACGATTTGGTGTTCGGCGTCGGCACCGAGCAGGGTTAAAGGCAGACCGATGTTATTGTTGAAATTTTTTGGCGATTGAAAGATGCGAAAATACTTGCTTAGGACATAATAGGTGATGTGCCTTGTGGTTGTTTTGCCCACCGAGCCGGTTATTGCGACCACTTTGAAGCCGGCCTGTAGGCGGTACTCCCTTGCAAAATCCCCGAGAGTCTTTACAGTATCATCAACTTTGAGGAGACAATACCTTAATTTTGATTTTCTCGGTTCTTTGCTTACCACGGCACAGACCGCACCTTTGGCAAAGGCATCGCAAACGTAGTCGTGCCCATCAAAATTCTCACCGGGTATGGCAAAGAAGCAGTCGCCGGCTTTCGTGGTTCGTGAGTCGATGCTTACACCGGTGAAAAACTCGTCACTCGTCGCTTGTTGCTCGTCGCTCGGAACTGGCGAGGGATGCGCTTTTATTATTCGTGCCAGGTCTGCAATTGAGAACTTCTTCATCTTTCCGTTCGTCAAACCTACGAACTATAGTTTCACTAAGAAAAATACTTGTTGAAGCAACGAAATTATACTATAATCTTACAAGCGAAGGTAAGGGATGTCATTAAAATGATTGAAAAAGATGGCTGGTTCATTGTTAGAACTCGTGGCAGCCATCGTCAGTTCAAACATAAAACAAAAAAGGGCCTTGTTACGATAGCAGGAAAACCGAGCGATGAAATGGCCCCGGGCACTTTGAATAGTGTAATTAAACAGGCGGTTCTAAAATGAAATATCTAATTATACTTGAAAAAACGAAAACAGGATTTTCAGCTTTTTCTCCTGACCTTCCCGGTTGTGTAGCAACTGGCTCTACAAGAAAACAAGCCGAGAAAAATATGAAAGACGCCATTGCCTTCCATTTGGAAGGAATGCATCAGGAAGGCCTGGAAGTTCCACAACCTCGCAGCTTTTCAACTTATTTGGAAGTTTCTGCCTGAATCAAGCTATACTGCAAAATCTTGCCGTGTTTGGGTAAATATGCAATTCTGTATAATTAGTTCTATCGCCTACTTGACTTTTTATCAAATGCAGGGTATCCTATATTAGAGAGTAAACGTGCTGTTGGGGGGTTTTCTGATGCATAATGAATTTACGGCGATTGTCGAAAGGGATGGCGATTGGTTTATAGCTTACTGTCCTGAAATTCCCGGTGCAAACGGACAGGGCCGTACCAAAGAAGAGTGTCTAAAGAGTTTGTCTGATGCGATCAATTTGATTCTGGAAGATAGGCGGGAAGATGCCCTTCGCGGCGTTCCATCGGATGCAGTACGTGAAATTGTTACAATCAAATGAAACGTCAAGCCCTTTTGAAGTATCTTCGCAAACAAACAAGGTTGTTTCCTCAATCGCGAGGGACGCTCTCACTCGCTTTAGTGCAATCCCTTAACCGGTCACGTTGAAGCAGTTCCTCGGCATATTGAGATACCGGACAAACTTGCAAAGAAAATTTGTAAAGCCCTTCCTTCCTCAGAATAACGAATAACCAGTTTGGAAGTTTCGGCCTGATTGTCAGACCCTGCTTAATTGCTTAAGGCATTGCTCAGCAACTGTTTTATCGTTGAAGTCGAATTTTTGAGTCCCGATTACTTGGTAAGTTTCGTGGCCTTTGCCGGCTATCAGCACAATATCGTCTTTCTTTGCGGCTTTTATCGCCAGCTC
>CAZKOQ010000016.1:0-20189 GCA_964554425.1 uncultured Pirellulales bacterium
AGCGCCTGCTTTGGGAGCAGGAGGCCGCTGGTTCAAGTCCAGTCACCCCGATTATTCATAAGCCCTTGTAATCAGTTGCAAGGGTTTTTCTTTTTTTAGGCGTTGAAATTTTTTGCCAAAAATGGCCTTGAGCGTAAAAATAGCGTAAAGTTTCAGTCGGTTCTGAGTGTGTAGCCAGTGTGCAGCCAGTGTGTAGTGAGTGGGTGGTATCGACAGGTGTAAGGTCCGGCGATTTCGCCCGACCTTTTCCGCAACACCCTCTGGAAAATCGAGTAGTTCTGCATGTTCGGCTAAAACGCGGCCCAATCACCTGCAATAAATCAGAAATTATTGTCTAAAATGGCCAGGGATGGGCGAATGAGGATTAACCTTACTTTAGTCCAACCACTGTTGAATAAATAGCACCACGTCTTTGAGGTCTGTAGTCGTATCACCGCTAAGATTTGCTCCTTGGCAATTCCTGGGATAAGCACAGTTGTCTTCCAGCCAATGCTTTGCAATAATGGAAAAATCAATTAGATTCACCTTATCGTCACAGTTAATATCCGCTGTAGTAAAAGGTTGCCAATTCCGTGCCGAAATTCGCTCTGTTACACAGGCGTGTATGATCGGCCATGCTGTATCGTCTATCGGAAAACCATAGTGGTCCCCGAACAAGGCCCGTAAATCCTCACCTGCTGACACACTCAAGGCTGCCACAAACCAGGTTGCTTGTTGCGCCTCCGTATCCAATGTACAGGGCAACGGATCGCTTGCCGGAAGAAACGTGCTGAACAAATCGAACCATACTTTGGGACCATACGAATCACACATCTCATGCAGAATACCATCCAAAATATTCGGGTTCATTTCTGCATAGTGGGCGCCATTACTCAGGTAGTTAGTCAAATCTCGTTGATATACTCCTTTATACTGGGCGTATTCCGAATGAATACTGTCTCGTGTGAATGTCGTCAAGCCTGTGGTGCAGTTCATCAGTGAGTACCAGCTCCACATCCCCGCCAGCGTGGCCAAACCTTCTGAATACGTAAAGTTGTGTACGCAGTTAGGAACGGAAGTAAACTTATTAAACGATAGGATCGGGCCGTTAAAGTTATGTCCCATTTCATGAAAAATGACCCCCCACTGCGGCCTCTGTTGTTCCGGGACGTTGACAATATAACAACTGTTATGAATTGGATTGCCAAATTGCCAGCCAAGGCGAATAGGATTGCCCGAAACACCACATGGGCACGTATCCGAATCGTCTGTTACATCCAGAATGAAATACTGAAGACCCGTTGCATACGGTGCCGCCCCGATTCCTTTGCTGTGGGCCTCATAGGCCAGATCCGTCGCTTCCACAACCTGATAGTTGGAAGTGATTTGCTCCAGGTTCGTACCTTCGATGATAGTTGGCAGGTAGAAGGCAACGTGTTTGCCCTCAAACATCTGGTGAGTTACTTCCAAATCCGTAGTAGTGCTGCGGATCACCGAGGAATTTTCCGCCGCTAAGCCGTCAACCGTAACGCGGATGTATGGCGTTTCCCAAAATGTGACCGGTACGCCATGCACGGTTACTCTGCCGAGATTATCTACAGTTGCAATCGACTCATTAGAACTCTGCCAGGCAATATTATAATTCTCGGGGGGCAGTGAATTCCCATCGGCATCATAAATCTCGACATGCAGATTACCCGTAACCGGACCGGTAGGACTCAGCATTAATAATGGAGGCGTCAGGCTAATCCGTGATGGATCGGGGTAGTCCTGCAGGTTCGATGACACTATTGTGGTGTTTGGATTTCCCGGTACATGGGAATCGTTAATCATCTGAAACGTGCCGCAACGCCAGTGAAATTGTAGCGGATCGCCAATCTGAATTGCACCGATAGTAATTTGAATCCGATTGCCCTGGACAGCGACTGTGCCCCGACCGCCGCCTGGCAGCGAGCCGGTCACATCCACGAATCCGCCGCCGTAAGTTTCACTGATAACGGCCCGGACGTTGAACTCGCTCCCAACACCGCCGTGCGGTTGGCCGGTCGCCGAATTATTATCGGCATCCACAAACCAAAGGTAGGTGATCGAATCTTGAGGCCGCGTTGGAACCGGAGGAATATCCCCTCGCATTTCCATAATAAACGTCAAGGAGTTTCCTTGTTGCTCGATCCTGGCTGAAAGAATATCGACCCAGGCATCCAGATTGACATTCTCCGGATCGCTCAACTGGCCGACAATCTCTGCGCCGTCGATACTGCTTGCAAATCCTGAGAATAAAACCAGTGAAATAGCAATGCCGATGAATATGCTTTTAGCGGCTACGGCTATCTCTGCCACATGCTTTCGAAGCCCTTGCAAACTTGCAGTAGATACGGATATGTGTTGCCTGGGATCCTGTGTGCAAACACAGTTTTTTGCCGATTTATTCCTCCGGAATACAATTGTGAATTCGAGATTACCCATTTCTGACATTTCCAGTTTAAGTGATAGAAAACACGATTCTCTCGGCACGACACCAATAATCTTACCAAAATAATCTTGAAAAATCAAGAATGTAACTCTGTCGAAGCTATTTCATTGAAAATATGCATTGAGAATATGGTTTTGTGCCCCGAACTTTTTCCATCTCCTGCTTTTGTGCAGACCTAACTCCCACTCCACCAACTTCAACCCCAGCCCCACAGCTACCGTTTTTTCTAACGAATGGTATGTGTTTCCCCCCGAAACCGCCAGCCGGTTCTTAAATACCCTATTACACATAGGGTGCTTTGAGCGTAAAAATAGCGTAAAGTTTCAGTCGGTTCTGAGTGTGTAGCCAGTGTGTAATCAGTTTTTACGCCAAAATAGACCATATAAGTATAGAAATAATAATGGCTTATGAATGGAGTTGTTTTTTTGGGTGCAGGAGGCCGCTGGTTCAAGTCCAGTCACCCCGATTCCTCATAACTGATGAGTTAATAAGCATTTGCCCCCGATGAATCATCCCAACCCGGACTTACAAAGGCCTAACGCCGGATTACGGCAATGCCTATCTGGCGCAGGGCAAACCTATTCGATGACGTGGATATTTTTGTTCTTGCACATATCCTTGAGGATTTTTGGCCAGACGGTGGCGCTGACCTCGCCGATATGGGCTTTTTTCAGAAGCAGCATAAACGTTCGGGATTGGCCAATGCCTCCGCCGATGCTCAAAGGAATCTTGTTGTTCAAGATGGCTTGATGATAGGGAAGCTTGAGGAAATCCAGTTGGCCTGAAATCTCCAGTTGTTTTTTGAGTGTCTCGGCATTTACACGGATGCCCATTGATGTCAATTCGTGGCGGCGCTTTGTTATAGGATTCCAGACGAGGATGTCTCCATTTAAGCCGTGCATCGGACGTCCATCTTCGGATGTTGTTTCGATGACCCAGTCGTCGTAGTCAGCAGCCCTCATTTCGTGTGGGTAGCCGTCTTTGAGGACCCACCCGATTCCGATGATAAAGACGGCGGGATATTCCTGCACGATGTCAGTTTCGCGCTGCTTGCGGGGCAGGTCGAGGTATTTTGCAAGAATATCTTCAGCATGAATAAAGGTAAGTTTATCCGGCAGGTCCGGGTATTTATCGGTTTTGAGCTGGGGGAAGAGCTTCTGGATATGGGTCTCGGCGCCTTTGATGACCTTCCAGATTTTCTCAACTACCTGCCGAAGGAATTTGAGGTTGCGCTGGTCTTTGGTTATAGCAAGCTCCCAGTCCCACTGGTCAACGTAGGCGCTGTGGTCGTGGTCGAGAAAATAATCTTTTCGGACGGCTCTCATATCAGTGAGGAGGCCTTCGCCGATATTCATACCGAACTGCTTTAGGGCCATACGTTTCCATTTGGTTGCGGCTTGCACGACCTCGGCATCAACGGGGTTTTTGTTATAGTCATTTGAAATATGGAAGCGGATTGGCGTGCGTGAGCCGTCCCTGTCGAGGTAGTCGTTGACGCCGCTTTCAACATCTACAATCAAGGGGACTGTCACACGAATCAGATTGAGCTGCTTGCAGAGATTCTGCTCGATGTAGTCTTTGAGGGCGTAGGTGGCGATTTGCGTTTCTTTCGGGGACAGAAGAGAGCTGTAATTTTGCGGTAGAATTTTTTCTAATTCGGCGTAGTCACCGATGCCTGGTCCGGCCAGGTCTGCTTTTTTGTCTGCCATCGTATGGTCTCCTGATTTTAATGTTTTCGCGGAATTCTATATGGAGCAGAGAAAATGTCAAGCAAAGAATTGATTGTCGGTAAGCAAAATCCACGCAGGATGATGGGCCGGAGACGGCGACCGAATTTGCAGGATGTTATTCCGCTGTGGGCCAAAACCTGTTACAATCGTGCACCGCGTTGACACTGATTGAATAGTGACGTAGCTCACTGGTGAACGATGTATTGTCGAGCAGAGAAGAAACAATGGAACAGCATATTTCTTACTGCGGTCTGATTTGCCGGACGTGCCCTATATGTTTGGCAACGAGGGAGCAAGACACAAAGAAGAAACGCGAAATGAGGGCCGAGATTGCGCAGAAAATCAACGAATTATACAAAAAGAAAATGAAAGCAGAGGATATTGACGACTGTGACGGATGCCGAACAAAAGGCGGCAGGATATTCTCGGGATGCAAAACCTGTTTGATAAGAAGCTGTGCAAAAGACAAAGGATTTGAGAATTGCGCCTGTTGCAGCGAATATGCCTGTGAGCAACTGCTAAAATTCTTCGCTATGGAGCCGGAGGCAAAAAGGCGATTAGACCGGGTGAAGGGCAAGCGTCTGTGATTTGTTGTTTGAGAAAATGTAAATAAACCAACTTGCTAAAAAAGGAGTTAAAAATGGATGAAATGGTAAGTATTTGTGGTTTGTTATGCAATGAATGTGGCGCATTCATTGCAACCAAAAATGACGATGACAAAAAGAGAGCAGAGGTAGCACGGCTATGGTCTAAGCAATATAAGGCAAAATTCAAACCAGAAGATATTAATTGTTCCGGCTGCATATCAGACAGTGAACTGCTTTTCAGTCACTGTAAAGTGTGCGAGATAAGAAAATGCGGAAAGGAAAAGGGTGTTGTGAATTGTGCACATTGCGGCCAATACATCTGTGAAAAGCTTGAGAAATTCTTTCAAATGGTTCCGGATGCAAGACAGCGGTTGGATGAGATAAGAAGCGGACTTTAATTTTGCCTGCAACACGGGAAAAACATTATGAAAAGCTACAGAAAAGAGCTATGGTTCAATACAGCAAACAGAAGAGAGTTTATAAATATCACGCCGCAGGTTGAAGAGTGTCTGAAAGAAAGCGGCATCAGGGAAGGATTTGTGCTTTGCAATGCGATGCACATTACGGCGAGTGTTTTTATCAACGACGACGAGTCAGGACTTCATCAGGATTTTGAGGCCTGGCTGGAAAAGCTGGCGCCGGAGAAGCCGTATTCGCAATACCGACATAATAACGGTGAGGACAACGCCGATGCGCATCTCAAACGCACCATAATGGGCAGAGAAGTGATTGTAGCGGTAACGGACGGCAAACTGGATTTTGGACCGTGGGAGCAGATGTTCTACGGCGAATTTGACGGCAAACGCAAGAAGCGGGTGCTGGTAAAAATCATCGGCGAATAGAAACTGAATCAATGTTTGCGTGATTTGATGGAATTAGTGTGGTTTCTGGTTAAAGCGGTTGGGGTGTCGCTGTCGGGGGTAATGATGCCTGGGCCGGTAACGGCGGCGGCGATGGTGATGGGTGCGCGCAACCGATACGCAGGGGCGCTAATGGCGGTGGGACACGGCATAATAGAATTTCCGCTAATGATTCTGATTGCATCGGGGATGAGGTGGATTCTCGAATCGAGCCCGGCGAAAATCGGAATCGGGTTAGCAGGCGGTGTGTTTTTGATTATTATGGCGGCGCAGATGTTGGCCGGTTTGAGAGGTGCAGAAAACAAGCCGGCAGTGACAGCAAGCAAAGGCACACCGGTGCTGTTGGGGATTATGTTATCGTTGGGGAATCCATATTTTTTTGTCTGGTGGGCGACGGTGGGATTGGCTCTTGCGACAACTGCTGTCGGGCTGGGGGTGTGGGCTTTTGTATTATTTGCCATTGTTCACTGGCTTTGCGACCTTGTGTGGCTGGAGGCATTGTCGTGGGCGAGCTTCAAAGGGTCAGTATTGCTCAGCCCTCGCCGGCAAAAGATAGCACTATTTATTTGTGTGATTGTCCTGTTCGGGTTTGGGCTGCTTTTTATAGGCGGGGCAGGGGTTGGGCTGACTAAGCAGATTAGAGATTATTTTTAAGTGAGGTTTGTGAAAGGGAACTTTGTATGCACATCAAAAATTCGCAGAAAGGCGCAAAGATGTTAGCTGGTATGTTGGGACGGCAGATACTATGGTTGGCTGTTTTACTTATGACAGCCGGCGGTTGCGAGGCGATACAATCCCAGCCCGGCTTGCAGGCGGAACAGGACCAGATAACGAAAGGGCCGATGCTGCTTAGGGCGTATCAGACCAAAGCGGCAATTATGTGGGAGACAGCCGAAGATGGGCCGTGCGAGCTGCACTATGGCAAAGGAGACAAGCTGACAAAAGAGATTGAGAGCGAGGGCGAGAAGGTGCAATATAAAATTAGCAAAGTATTGCAGCCAGTGGTTGAGGGAAGTGCTTTTGTTCACAAGGTGTGGCTCGAGGGTCTGGAAGCGGGGACGGATTATAGCTACCAAATTACGGGGAAGGGAGTTAAAAGCGAGGTCTATAAGTTTCAGGCCGCGCCGGCCAAAGCGGATAGAGTGAGGTTTATCGTTTATGGCGATAGCAGGTCAAGGCCGGAGGTGCACCGGAAATTAGTGAAACTAATGATAGCTAAGAAGGTTGATTTTGTCGTGCACGGCGGAGATATGGTTGCGGACGGCAATAAGTTCGAGCAGTGGGAGGGACAATATTTTAAGCCGTTGAAGGGACTTGGCGAGACGGTTCCAATATACGGCATTAAAGGTAATCACGAGGGAAAAAGCGGAAGCTACGAGAAATTACTCGTGCCGGAGGGCGAGACGAATAATTTTGGCTTCGACTACGGGCCGGTGCATTTTTTTTGTGCGGATAATGCTGTAAAGGGTGTCGCGCCGCAGAAAGTTCTGGACCTTATAACGGGCGATATGAAAAATAGCAACGCCAGGTGGAAATTTGTGAGCTATCATAGGCCGAGCTTAAACTTCGGGCATCACTGGTCGGCGTGGGGGTATCCGGAGGCGCTGCAGAGGTTGTCTGAGGCAGGCGTTGATTTTGTTATAGCAGGCCATTCACATAATTATGAGCGGTTTCGGCCGATTGCGCCGGCAGCAGAGGGCGGCAGCTATGTTACGTATATTACAAGCGGGGGGGGCGGCGTTATGCTTTCGCCCGTCAATCAGTGCGATTCTCACGCCAAGGCATCCATTGTAAATCACTTTTGCCTGTTTGATATACAGGGCGATAAGCTGGTTATGGACACAATAGACATCAACGGCAAGACAATCGACCATTTAGAGATAAACAAAAGCGGGGGGCGGCCGAATGAAGAATTTGTTCAGACGGCGATACCAATGGAAGAAATCCGCAAGCATCAGAAGGCAAATCTGAGCAAGGAAAAATAAGCATTATTCGGCGGGTGGGGAAAGAGGACTTTTTTTGTCGATTTTTGGAGGCACAAGGAGCTGTCTTACGCTGTGGCGGGCAAGCGCTGCGTGCTGGGACTGGATTATCTGCTCAAACGCGGGAGATTGTTCAGGAGAATTCTGAGCGAAGCTGGCGGCGGCGACTGCATCGGCGATGTCGGAGAGCTTGATATTTGCAGGGTCTTTTGCGGGGAGGTAGCCGACACGCGGGTCGGAGGTTCTGGCAACAAGCCCTTTAGCGGTAAGGAGGTTAAGGACTTTATCGCCAAGCTCGGCGGGGATATTGAGCTTGCCAAGAACAAGCTCAGGCGGGACGGGGGCCTGGTTTTGCTCGAAGGCCTCGGCGATTTCTCTTACGATGTTAATGGCGGTTGTGTCGTTGGCGAGAAAATATTCCTCGGTTTTTCGAGCGGCGGCAATCTGTGCGGCGTCGAGGGTTTTTAGGTGCTGGGTAGTAAAGGTCAGTTGGAGACCGAAGAGGACGATGAGCCAGGTGATGAAAATCCAGAGAACGCCGAGGGGGACAAGGCCGATGACGCCATAGATGTTGCTGTAAGGTATGAACTCGGTAACGTATTGTCCGAAGCCCCATTTTGCGAGCGTCCAGACGAGGGCGGCGACGGCTGCGCCCCATATAGCCGCTTTAGCATTGACTTTTGTATTGGGCAGGACGAAGTAAAGAAGGAAAAATGCTACGGTGGCTATTATGTAGGAGAGAACGGCAGGACCGATGTATGAAAGGAGAGTTTTATGGATAGTTCCTACGGTGGCATATCGTGTTGTGATGTAAATGGCGACGCCGAGCAGGAGCGGGCCGAGCGTCAGAAGCGCCCAGTAGTTAATCATTCGGTGGAGGAAGGACCTCCCCTTTGTGACGTGCCAGATATTGTTAAAGGCCCTTTCTATGGTTGAGAGTAAATTCAGGGCGGCCCAAATAACCAGTATCGCACTTACTATCGTCAGAGAGCCCTTGTTCAAATTGGCGAAGAAGCCGGTGATAATTCCATCAAGATAATCGGTGAGCGTTGTCTCTTTTGTGTCGGGGGGCGTGAACTTGACCTGGGAGAGGTTAAGATGGTCGTAGAGCAAGGTTTTGACCCTTTCGCCGATGTCGGCGTAGGCCGAGAAGGACTGGAAAATCATCAGCGCTACAATGGCAAGAGGAACGATTCCGAAGATTGTATGATAAGAAAGGGCGGCGGCCTGCTGGCCTGAGCGGTTCTGGCTGAGAAGCCGGGCACAATGAGACCACATTTTAATTTGAAAGACGACAAAGCGGCTGGCCTTACCGAGCTGTGCGGTAGGTGTGGATAGGAGCTTCTTTAACATTTTCATTTCCTATTTTCGATTTACGATTTTCAATTTACAAAACAGCAGAATAATCAGGGCTGCCACAAGCGCCGGCTGACGGGTCTGTGAACACTTTAATCACTTTAGTAGTTTGTCGAGGCCTTCCAATAGCGTTTGTTGTAGCTGAATCTCAAGGAGCTTGGCCAGGTCGAGCTCGGGTTTGTCGAGGGTGCCCTTTATCGGCAGTGTAATTCTTTGCCCCGGCGATTCTTTGCCGACTCTGGCGGTCCTGCCCCCAATAGTATAAGGCAATGTTACGGACATATTCAAGCGTTTATCCAAGCCGATAGCGCCTTTGAAATTGACGGGATTGTTGCCTATGTCGATTTGCATATCATCGTAGCCAAGAATTCCGTTTCGCAGGGCAAACTTCGTCGGGTGGAGGGTAATATCCGTGCCCGTAAAGCCGACGCCGATTATTGAAAGAATCTGAGTAAGCAGGCCGGACGCCTGGAGACGCAGCTTGTTAATAGATATGTTGCCGACAATTTCGATGTCGTTTAACTTGTTTTTGGCCAGTGGAATTGCCAGACGCTCGCAGCCGAAGTTGGCGGTGCCGCTCAAATTGAAGGCGTTTGCAAAAATTGGGTTGACATACATCAGCAGCTTTTTGCCCATTTCATCATTGATTTGAATGTCCTTCATTATTTGCATTGGCTGCGATGCCCGAAGGAAGGTTGGTTTCTGCTTCAAGTCGCCGTTGCCTGCGAAGTGGAAATCGCCGTTATTTACCTTCGTTGAAAACGGCAGTATTGTGAAAGAGCCGTTCTGGATTTGAATCTTCGCCTCGGTGCGTTCAAAGACAAGTCCTAAATACTGCGCCTGGTTGAAACCCAGTGCCGTTTTGGTGGATAGATTATCAAACAGCTTGTCCCGCTGGCCGGTGGGATATTCGCTGGAGAAGTCTATGGGCAGCTTGTTTGTGCCTTTAACTGTCAGGCCTTGCGGTAGTTGAGGGCTGATTGCTGCCCAGTCGTATTCGCAATCGAGCCGACCTGTAATCTGGGTTTTACCGGCTCTGGCGACCTCTGCAATCTCGGCCTTATGAATCTTTATCTGCGGGGATATTAACTGAAGCTTTTTGAGGTTGATGGTTTTTTGAGTGGGATTAAGGCGGGCGTCAAGAACAAGCGATGCCTCGGTCTGCTCGAACGGCGGTCTATCTGTATAGAAGAGCTTTAGATTTTTAATTTTTGTGGAGTCGGTTATGACTGCGTAGATATCTTTTTCGCAGGTGATGGAAATGGTGGAGTCGGCGATGCCGGCAAGTTGCAATTGTTTTGGAAAAGATGCAAAGAGGACGGCAAAGGGCTGGGCCTTCTGAAGGTCGAGGTTGGAGGTTGCGACTGCCAGCCGAAGTGGCTTCGCAGATTTATTATTTAGAGGCACAATGGCGTCTTTGATATTGACCTGGCCGAGGGCCGCGTCGGCCTTTAGGGATTTGAGGGCGATGAAATTGTTTTTCCTATCAACATCTAAGGCGAAAGCTACTTTTGCAAGCGGCTCAGAGACGGAGGACTCTTTTGTGTTTAATTGAAGGTTCTTGATTACCGATGAGCCGGCGGCGGAAATTATATCATCTGCAATGGAGAGCTGGCCTGCACCGGCGAGCTGACCGGCCAGTTGGTATTGGCCTAAGTTTACAAACTGGCCCAGCTCTGCTTGAAACTTCGCAAGGTCCACATCGCCATCTATTTGGAGCCGCTTGGTATTGCCGGTGCAGTTGACTTTGGCAAAAGAGGCGGAGACATCTAATTTATCGAAGGTCAAGCCGGTTTTGTCTGAAGAGATTTGTGCCTGGGCGTTTAACGGCTGGGAAAGGGCGATTTTCTTTCCATCGACCTCGCCCTGAAGTTCGGCGAGAGTCGCACTGGCCTGGATATGTTTTTTGCCCGCCTGCGAGAGCGTATCGACGTTGCCTGTTAGTTTGCCGGAGGATATTTTTGTGCCTTCTTTTAGCCCTAAAGTTCTGGGCATCTGGGAGAGGACAGCGGGAAGGTCACAATCGAAGGAACCTTTCAAATTGTAAGTTGTGTCAGGTTGCAGGAAATCGGATAGAGATTTCAATGTGGTGGGGACGGTGCCTGCGGCGGATAGATTTGCCCAGTCGGTTTTGAGTTTGAGGTTGTCGATATTTATTTTCTGTTCGGCGTGGGTTAATTTTACAGTGGCATCGAGCGTTTTTGTCTGGAACCTATCGCCTTTTAATTTGGGGTCGGTTATATCCAGATTTTTTCCTTTAATAATTCCAGATAGATTTTCAAATTGGCCATCTTTGATTTGGCTTTTTATGTTTGCAGAAATTCGGCCTTTTGCCTGGGTCTGAACATCGGCGATGGCAAGAAGCGGAGCGAGGGATTGCAGGTCCAAATCATTTACTTCAATGGTCACGTCGCCGGTCGTGCCTTTAAGCGTCCAGCCGGTTTTTGTTGACGGCGGCGTGATTGTGCCGGATATGTGAATCTTTGATTGTGTTGTCTTGTCGGCAACGGATGTGTCGATGTTGAAACTTGTCGGCCGGCCGGGCGGACGAAGATTGACGGTAGAGTTTATCTGTGAGAGCACAATTGTCTGGGCTTTTGAGTCTGTTACTTTAAGGGCGCCATCCTTAACGGTAAGGTCGATATTTTTGATTGGCAAAGTAAACGGCCGCGGTTTGGGCGAGGGGGCTTTGTGCTGAGCGACCTCTGGGACCTGGCGGTCTTTGAGATTGACCTGGACTTGTGGCTCATCGACGAGGGTTTGGCCGAAAGATAGAGAGCCGGTCAGCAGTGAGACGTAGTGGGGTTTTGTAGCAATTTGCTTTACGCGGACTGAGACCTGGCCTTTATTGTCATCGAAACTAAAGTCCGCAACCTTGACGCCCTTCCACCAGCCCATCGATAGGTCTGCGAAATTGGTTCGTCCCTCAACGACACTATTGATTTTAGATAGAATCAATCGGCGGCATTTTTCGGATGAGACAAATATCGGCGTAAGTAGAAAGACCAGCACAATCAGAACGAGAACAATTGCAAAAAACCACTTGAGGATTTTTCTGCCGGTTTTTTTTCGGATTTCGGGTTTTGAGATTTTTTTGTTTTGCATTGTTTTGGCCCTCCGAGAAAGTTAGTGCATAAGAGTAAGTGCACAAAAGCCCGCCTTCGGCGGATAAACTCCAGCGCACAATAGAATAAGTATAAAAGCCAGCTGGGCACTCGAATTAGTCGAGCATTATCTCATCTGATTTATGCTTGACGGCGGCGTCGATTTTATCGGTGTATTGCTTGGTAATATCGTCGATTTGCTTATTGCCTTTTTCGAGGTCGTCCTCAGTGATGAGCTTCCCTTTTTCCTCGGTTTCGAGGTGCTTGTTGGCGTCCCTGCGGATATTGCGAACGCCGATTTTTGCCTGCTCGCCGATTTGTTTGACCTGCCCGACAAGCTGCTTTCTTCTTTCCTCGGTCAGAGGCGGGACGTTGATTCTGATGATTTTGCCATCGACGATGGGCGCTAAGCTAAGCTCGCTCGTTTTGATTGCCTTTTCGATTTCCTTAATCGAAGCAGGGTCGAAGGGCTTAATGACAATCATATCGGGTTGCGGGGCCGCCAGCGTTGCTAATTGTTTTAGCGGCGTGGGTGTTCCGTAATAATCGACCTTTATGTTCTCCACGAGGGCGGTCGAAGCCCTGGCGGTGCGAAGGGTCTTTAGCTCGCTCTGCAGGGCATCGAGCGTCTTTTTCATTTTGGATTCGGCATCCGTAATTACTTCTTTAACAGGCATTTGTAATCTCCCCGCTTAACAAATTAGCGTGCCAACCCGGCGGCCTTGAATGGCGCTGGCAATGTTGCCTTTTTTGAAGATATTAAGGACTATAATCGGGATATTGTTATCTCGGCAAAGAGTTATAGCCGAGTGGTCTATTACCCGCAGGTTCCTGCTGAGGACATCATTGTAGGAGAGCTTTTTGAAGAGCTTTGCTTTGGGGTTTTTCTGGGGGTCGTCGCTATAGACGCCATCGACCTTCGTGGCTTTTATGAGCAGGTCCATATCCAGCTGTGAGGCCCGCAAGGCAGCGCAGGTATCGGTAGTAAAGAAGGGATTGCCCGTTCCGCCGGCCAATATTACGACCCTTCCTTTTTCAAGATGGTGAAGTGCCCTTCTGGTATTAAACGGCTCACACATCGCCGGGACTTCAATGGCGCTGAGAACCCTGGCCGGCAGGCCGAGTTTTTCGAGCATCTCCTGGAGAGCGCAGGCGTTGATAATCGTAGCTAACATCCCCATATAGTCGGCTGTGTTGCGGGTTATCTGGCTGGCTTTGGAAAAGATTTCGCCTCGCAGAAAATTGCCTGCTCCGACCACGACGGCAACCTTGGGGCCGAGTTTGCAGGTTTGAGATATCCTTTCTGCGATTGATTTGAGGGCTGGGCCGTCGAGGCCGAACCCGCCGGGTCTGCAGAAACTTTCGCCGGAGAGTTTCAGTAATACTCGCTTGTATCTAGTCTGTGCCATTAGTGTTTGGTTATCCGATTTCGAAGCGTGCGAATCTTTTTATTTTTGCCTTGCCGCCGGCCTGTTTTGCGGCCTCATCGAGGACCTGTGCGACAGATTTTGTGTTATCCTTAACGAACGGCTGCTCAACAAGGCAGTTCTCAACGAAGAACTTTTTCATTTTGCCTTCGACGATTTTATCAACGATATTGGCGGGCTTGTCTTTAACCTGCTCGGCATAGATTGCTTTTTCCCGCTGGATTATGTCGGGGCTGACGCCGGTTTTATCCAATGAAAGGGGCTTGGCAGCAGTGATGTGCATGGCCAAATCCGCTGCAATGCGCTTAAGAGAATCAGCGGCAGCAACCGTGTCGTCATTTGTTTCGATTTCAACCATAGTGCCGACTTTATCGTTGAAATGCACATAACTGCGGATAAGACCCGGCGAGGCGAGCTTGAACTTTGCGTAGTCGCCGACCTGAATCTTTTCGCCTGTTTTGCCGGCGATGTCGGTAAGGATTTCGCTAAAGTCTTTTCCGCCGAGGGCAGTCTTGAGGAGATTGTCTATACCCTGGTCGGCGGGGCAGGCGATGGCATAGTCGGCAAGGGCCTTTGCGGCTGCGACAAAGTCATCGCTTCTGGCGACGAAATCGGTTTCGCAGCAGAGAGTTGCCATAGTGGCCGTTTTACCGTCTGTGGAAGCTTTGGCTACGACCACACCCTGTGTGGTTTCACGGCCGCCGCGTTTGGCCAAAATTGCCAGACCTTTTTTTCTGAGGATGTCCATTGCTTTTTCGACATCACCATCGGCTTCCTGCAGTGCCTTTTTGCAGTCCATCATACCCTGCCCACTCATTTTGCGAAGTTTGACAACCAGTGAAGTTGGAATTTCTGCCATTTCAAATACCCCTTAGACCTAAATTAAAAAGCGAAAATTAAGATGCAAATATGAAAAAGCTCATTGCTGGTGAATTCAGTTATCAGATTGCAGCAAGCTGGACAACGGACTCATAACAGTAAGCTCGCATACCGCAATCTTAATTTTTTGTTTGGTCAAAGCTGTCCAGGCGGCTGGTCGGCCCTGCTTTCCTGCGCAGGCGTGTTATCTACGTGCTCAGGAGAAGGTTGCTCGACGGCAGTGATAGTCTGTGGATTATCAATTGCACGTGCAAGGACGGGCCTTCTCGAGCGAGGTCGTCTGAGCCGAGACGCCGCCTCCTGGGCGGCTGGAATCATAGTTTTACCAACTGCAACGGCATCGGCTAACTCTTGAAGTATCAGCTCAATTGCCCTGATTGAATCATCATTGACAGGGATGACAACATCGACAGGGTCGGGGTCGGAGTCGGTATCAAGGAGCCCGACGGTCGGAATGCCGAGCTTTTTGGCCTCCCGAAGGGCAAGAATCTCCTTTTTGCCGTCAACGACAACTACGACGCCGGGCAGGCGAGACATATTGCGAACGCCTTCCAGATTGGTTTTTATTTTTCGCATCTCGCGTTTGAGTCTGGAAGCCTGCTTTTTACTTTCGCTCTCAAACGTGCCTTCCTGCTGCATAGCTTCCAGTTGTTCGAGCCGCTGGAGGCGTGAACGTATCGTCCTGAAGTTGGTGAGCATGCCGCCGAGCCAGCGCTCGGAGACGTAGTGCATACCGCATTTTTTTGCGACTGCCTCAACAGTTTTTTGGGCCTGACGTTTTGTTCCGACAAATACTACATCTTTGCCGGACGAAATGACATCAGCGAGAAGCTTTTTGGCTACGAGCAGCCCTTTTAAGGTTTTTTTAATGTCGATGATATGAATGTTGCCGCGCTTTGAGAAAATGAATGGAGCCATTTTAGGATTCCAGCGGTTCAGGCCGTGCCCGAAATGCGCCCCTGCGTTTATAAGTTCCCGAGCGAGTTTTTTAGTCACAAAGACCTCCAAAATAATCACAAAAATCCCCGTTCACATCACGTTCCAACGGGTAGATAGAGAAAGTAATTGAAATCGGGGGGTATGTCAAGATATTTTATGAACAGAATTTTTGCTAATTTGGGCAATATTATGAAAAGAAGCCACATCCGCAGAAAATTCAACGGGTAAATGCTCAAAGCTGTGGGAAAAGATATCCTCGTCTAATACCAGACCGTAATTATAACGTTTGGCTCGGTTTTTTTTGCCTGGACTTCACCGGTAGCGATGTTAGTGTGCTTTATGACAATGCCAGGGTTTTGTTTTAGCCAGATGGAGATTTGCTCATCAAGAAACTCCATAGCGCCCGGGTGAAGCTTTGTAAAGAAGGTCTTTATGCCGGTTATGCGGTTTGTGGAGACGATTTTCTCGCCCGGTTTTTTCTCGACCGGCCTGGGCATTGCAAATTTAGGTGCCTCAGCGGTAGCGCCGGCGCCTAAGTCCAGAGGTGAATGCGAAACGCCCGGCTGTCCTGCGCCTGCACTATCAAAAGGAATGGGTTGATTACTGTCCCTATCAAAAGGGGTTGGTTGGATGGGCTTTTGAGGACCCAGGGGTTTGTTAGCGGGGAAATCCATAGGTTATCCCTCCGTGTCAGAGTTAAGTTCCTGCCTTGTCTTCCTCGGTTGGGGCTTTTGCGGGTTCATCTTTTGGTTGGTCAGCTTCTTCTTTTGCTGCGGCGAGGGCCCTCGCCTCGGCATCAGCTATGATTTTTCTGGCCTCTGCCTTGGCCTTTTCGGCCTGGGCTTTTGCTTCCTCGGCCTCGGCCTTTGTCTTGGCGGCATCCGCAGTTGCCTTATCGGCTTCGGTTTTGGACTGTACTGCGGCCTTGGCCATTGCAGCAGCCTCGGCTTTGGCCTGTTCTGCTGCTTTGGCCAGTGCTTCGGCTGCGGCCTTTGCTTTTTGGGATTCTTCCTTGGTTTTTGTCGCGTCGGTAGCTATCTTCTCCGCCTCGACCTTGGCTTTGTCGGCGGCCTTTGACTTTGCGTCGGCCTCTGCTATCGCCTTCTGGGCATTCTGCATCACGTTATTGGCATCGGCGATGGCCTTCACGGCGACGGCCTTGGCTTCATCAGCGGCCTTGACCTTTACTTCGGCCTCGGCGGCGATTCTGTCGGCCTTCATTTTGGCCAGTTGCACCTGTGCCTCGGCCCTTTCGACTTTATCATCGGCCTCTCTGACGGCGTGGCGGGCCAGGGCCTTTTCCTCCTCGGCCTCGATACGAGCGCCTTGAGCATCGGCAAGCTCTCGCTCCAGCTTGTTCTGGCGGGCCTTGGACCCGAAGGGGTCAAAGCCGGTGTCATTACTATCTTTCGTGCCGGGCATATCATGCTTTTTGTTGATGTCGGCAGTGACTTCCTTTTGCGGGGTGCCGCCGGCGGAGATGGTGGGGGTCAGAATGAAAACGGTCTCAACGGCCCGCTCCTCAAAATCACGCCCGGAAAAAAGTATGCCAAGCAACGGTATGTCTTTGAGGAAGGGAATACCGCGGAGGACGTCTCGCCGCTCGCTTTTTCGCAGGCCTCCAATTATGAGACTCTCGCCCGGCCTTATGCGGTTCTCTTTGTTGTCGATTTCCTTTTTCGTTATTATGGATACCTGTTTAATGCCTTCGGGAGTCAGCTTAGAGCCGAGAAGGATATTCGTCTCGAGCCCTATGGAGCCGTCCAAGAAAACGTGCGGTGTCACCGTAAGCGAATCGACAACGTCCTCCCATTCGGTTCTTTCTGTGTACAAGCCCCCCGAGATATCTCGCAGGAAGGTCTTATCGATCGGGACCTTCTGTGTAGAGGAAACCTTGGCCGTCTTGCCGTTGACGACTTCAAGAGTCGGGTTCATCAATATCTTGAGATAGCCCTGAGACTCGAGCAAATCCACCACGGACGTGAAGTTGCGGGAGGCGCTCAAGTATCCGACCTTGAGGCCCATTCTCGAACGTGCCACTTCTCTAAGCGATGCCCCCGGAAACGCGGGCATTTTAGTAGGGTCCCCCACCATCGGAGTAATGCTGCCGCCGACGGCAAAAGGCAGACCTGAAGGTATGGCTTGAATATTCTCGCCCAACAGATTCTTGATCTCCAGGGTTGTCTCCCAGTCGAGCGTCTTATCGGCGTATATCTCAGAGACGAGGCAGCTGATTTTGACCTGGATAGGGGGTATATCGACTTCCTGCAGGAACTCAAGAATCGACTCGGCGTCTGCGCGGTTGGGGCATCTTGCTATTAACTGATTTGTGGCGGGATTGGAGCTGATGCCGAAATCAACAACGCGGCTGGATTTACCTTTTTCGTCGAACAGGACGGAAGCGAACTGTTCGCTGACAATCTTCTCCAATTCCGCGGCGGTGTGCTGCCGGCAGAAGTAGAAGAGTTTGTATTCGATATGGCTGCCGACAGTCTGCTCGACTATCTTAGGCGGCGACCTGTATATTCCCGGCAGCGGGATGTTCGGTTCGGGCGCAGTCTCGGCCTTCCTGACATCACTGATGATTCTGGCGGACTCGTGCCCCGGGCTTTTGGAGGGTAAAAAGTCTCCACACCCTCCAGACCAAAACATTACCGCGGCCGCGGCCATTAGTAAAAAGACTTGGCTACGGCTAATTTTTTGGCTTATATTATCCATAATAGCGAACCGCCGTCTTCCACCCACACCCTAACCGCCTGAGGGGGCGATTTGGATATAAATATGGACGCGATTAAGTTCCATTATATTCCACACTTCTTTATCGTCAAGCATAATTTAAGAAATTAAATGAAAACCGGGCAGAAATAAACTTAGAACGCTTGGCAGAAACTTACGTAAGTCCTGTTATTACAAGGATATACGGATTTCATTTGATTTTGGGATTATTAGGCGGTAAAAATTATAAATTTAACATAACTTACTGTCTTGTAACGAGTTGGGAAATAGTCCTTAAAGGGGAATTATGTCTGGAAATGGCAAAGTGAACATAGTTCGCCCTGCCTGACATAATAGGCCAAAACAACTGTTTTTTAGGTATTTTATAGGGCTATGGATACAAAAGGGAGAAAAATGGCGACCGTAGGATTTATAGCGTTGGGCTGCCCGAAGAATATTGTTGACAGCGAAAAGATGTTAGCGGAAGTTGCAAAGGCGGGATTCCTTATAACAGAGGAGCCGCAGGGGGCGGATGTTGTAGTCATCAATACCTGCGGCTTCATTGCCCCGGCGACGGCAGAATCGCTGGATGCAATTAGGGAGGCGGTCGGGTGGAAGAACCGGGGAGCTGTCAGGAAGGTCATCGTGGCGGGGTGCCTGTCGGAAAGGTTGGGCAAGGAGCTTTTTAGCTATGTAAAGGGTATAGATGCCATTGTGGGGCTGGGGAGTCGTGATGACATTGCCCGGATAATCAGGAATACTCTTGCCAGCGGGGAGCCGAAGGTCTATTTAGACCCCGCCTTAGGCGGATCGAAGACGGCCGTTGATGATAGGGGAAGGTTACTTATTGGGCCGAGCCATAGGGCGTATTTGAGGATAAGCGACGGTTGCAGCCACCGCTGCTCTTTTTGCACAATACCGGCTATTAAAGGGCCATTCAGAAGTAAGCCACCGGAGCTTGTCCTGGCTGAGGCGAGGGAGCTGGTATCGGCAGGCGCCGTTGAGCTAAACATCATCGGGCAAGACACCACCCGCTATGGGCACGATTTGAGGATTACAGACGGCCTAAGCGGGCTGATAGAGGAAATGGATAAGATAGAGGGATTGGCGTGGATTCGGCTGATGTATCTATATCCGGCAGGGATTGACGAGGGGCTAATCGAGGCCGTAGCAAGAAGCAAAAAAGTCGTCCACTACTTTGACGTTCCTATCCAACACGCAACTGACAAAATCTTGCGGGCGATGCGCAGGCCTGACACCAAAGAGCGGCTTAAACAATTGGTTGAGAAACTGAGAGTCGCGATTCCAGATTGCATACTGCGGACGACCGTGATAGTCGGGTTCCCAGGGGAAACGGATGAGCAGTTCGCTGAGCTATTAGAGTTTGTCAGGTGTGCGAGGTTTGATGCGCTCGGGTGTTTCAAATTCTATCCCGAAGCCGGAACGAGTGCCGCTGAAATGCCGAATCAGATAAGCGATAATGTAAAAGAGCAGCGTCGGGAGAAACTGATGCTTACTCAGCAGGAAATATGTTTTGAGAAGAACAGAAACAGAATTGGAAGCGAGCTTCTTTGCTTAGTCGATGAGGTTGACAGCGACAGAATCGGCAAGGGGCGGTTTTACGGGCAGGCGCCGGAAATAGATAGTATCTGCATCATAGAAAATTGCTCAGCACGGCCCGGCGAATTTATCAAAACAAGAATAGTTGACGCAAAGGACTACGACTTGTGGGTTGAGCAAATTTAGGATTGAACGGGAAGGCAAAGGAGATTACACTTGTCGATATGCTCAGACTTATACCGAACATTCTGACCTTCGGGCGGCTGGCCTTGACGATTATCTTTCTGGGGATGGTTCTTTACACGCCTTACGCGGCACATAAGATATGTTTTTTGGATGCTGCGTTTGTGATTTTTGTAGTAGCGGGTCTGACGGATATTGTCGATGGCATAGCCGCACGCAAATTCAATGTCGCCAGCAGGTTCGGCCGGATGATGGACCCATTATTTGACAAAATCCTGGTTTGCGGGGCCTTTGTTTGCTTTGCGATAATCGGCGAGCCGAAGCTGTTCGGTCTTGGTCGGGGGACATTAGCAATTATTCAGTGGGCGGTTGCGTTAATTGTAGCGAGCAGAGAAATCTACGTTACGATACTTCG